>CAZMQC010000015.1:0-2221 GCA_964568295.1 uncultured Spongiibacteraceae bacterium
CGCCATGTTTTGGCACGAGCAAACACACCCCAGTCGCCAAAGTTAAAGTCTGCTTCGGATAAGATACTGATGCGCTCGGAGGTAATGCCTTTGGAAAAGTTATTGTTACCGTCATTACTGTTGATGATATAAGCGTTATCTAATAACCCTGGGAGGCTGTCCATGCTGCCGTCCAGACCATTGGAGCCTCGTGAGGTTTTCCGGTTGGGCTTTTCAATACGGTACTGAATGCCAGCAGTAAATACGGTGTCCCACTCCAGTTTAAAATTTTCAAATTCAAACGAGGCTGCATTAACAGTTAGGGGAAAGCTAAGTAAGGATAAAAGCGCTAGTGAGCTTAATTTTTTCATATTTGGCACGGCGTTAGTTTCCAAAAACTATTTTATTGTTATATGTGCTGAAATTAGTCATAGCTGCCTATATTGCTAAAAGAAGTTAGGAATTGCAATAAATAATCTAAAAAAAGTGTTAGTTGTGGCGCGGATGTGATTGGCTTGGCTTCATCATAGTGGCGCTGAGTGTTGTATAGTTGAAATAAAAGCCTTTGCTGCATTAGATTTAATGCGATTGTTGTGATGGATTAAACCCAGTTTCCTTGCAGCAATTTGCTGCTCTTCGTTGAGCATGAACCCCTGTAATTGATTGTTAATCATTGTTCTTGGTAAAACGCCCCAGCCCAGACCGATGCTAATCATCATGCGAATGGTTTCTAGGTTGTTAGTTTCTATATGATGGTTGATAGGGGTATTTTGCTGCTGTAATACATCCCTAATGATTTTGCCTGTAAATGAGTTGAGGTTAGGTAGTATGGCGGGCTGTTGGCTGAGTTCGGCAAGTGTTGGGCGCTGATTGAGAAATTGTTTGGCGAGTTCGTGGCGACTAGATATTACAAATTGTAGTGGGTCGGACCATAGTTCGATAGTGGTTATATTGGGTTCTGCGTGATTAGGTAGCGTGGTTACAGCTATTTCCAGCTCATCGTTGCTAACCAGTTTGATGGCTTCTTCGGAGGTCACGAATTTAATCTGTAGGTGAACGTCGGGGTGGTTCTCGCTAAAACGTTTTAGTGTGCTTGGAATGCGATGCAGACCAATGTGATGGCTGATGCCGAGTTTGAGTGTGCCAGTGATTTTGCTTTGATTGTTTTGAATAGCGGTTAGGCTGTCATTGATGGCGTTAATAATTTGCTGTGCATGGGTTAAAAATATCTGCCCATTGGGGGTTAGTTGAATATCTTTGCCTTGGCGAATAAATAACTCGCTTGCGATTTGCGTTTCTAAATTGGCAATGCGCTTGGAAATAGCAGGTTGGGTAATATGCATTTTCTCTGCTGCTTTGGAGAAAGAGCGTAATTCTGCCACGGCAACAAAGCTTTCTAAAGCTGCTTTATCCATAGTATTCCTAAAAGTTATGCTAAATATAAAAATAATGAATTAGTTTTATAAGTATAAAAACTATACACTACTAGTCAATAATTATTTGTTTTATGCAGCTTTGCTGCACTATTGCTGAGAAAGGTGAGATAAATGGCAGGTAAAACCTTGTATGACAAATTGTGGGATAGCCACGTTGTCAAAACACGAGAAGACGGTACAGCCTTAATCTATATTGATAGGCAGTTAATTCATGAAGTGACTTCGCCGCAGGCATTTGAAGGCTTGCGTATGGCAAAGCGTCCGTTATGGCGTCGTGATGCTAACTTGGCGACGCCAGACCATAACGTTCCTACCACGGTAGAAGAGCGTAAAGCGGGCATTGATGGCATTGAAGATCCGATTTCAAGAAAGCAAGTTATTACCTTAGATGAAAACGCCCGCGATTTTAAAGTTACCCAGTTCGCCATTAACGACAAGCGCCAAGGTATTGTGCATGTAGTTGGTCCTGAACAGGGCGCGACCTTGCCGGGTATGACGATTGTTTGTGGCGACTCGCACACTTCTACTCACGGTGCTTTAGGTGCTTTAGCGCACGGTATTGGTACCTCTGAAGTTGAGCATGTGATGGCAACGCAGTGCTTAATTCAAAAGAAAATGAAAAACATGCTAGTGCGTGTTGATGGTCAATTAGCACC
Source organism: uncultured Spongiibacteraceae bacterium (assembly GCA_964568295.1). Classification (GTDB taxonomy): domain Bacteria; phylum Pseudomonadota; class Gammaproteobacteria; order Pseudomonadales; family DT-91; genus DATCSZ01. Next base: position 2,072 of record CAZMQC010000015.1, read on the forward strand.
AGGCGTAACCGCTAAAGACGTAGTGTTAGCGATTATCGGTGAAATTGGTACCGCAGGTGGTACGGGTTATGCCATTGAATTTGGTGGTGAAGCGATTCGCTCGCTATCGGTTGAAGGTCGTATGACGGTTTGTAATATGGCTATCGAAGG
>CAZMQC010000015.1:2321-17234 GCA_964568295.1 uncultured Spongiibacteraceae bacterium
GGGCGAGCGTTGTGCTTCAACCTCTAACCGTAACTTTGAAGGTCGTCAAGGTTTCGGTGGGCGTACTCACTTGGTCAGTCCTGCGATGGCAGCGGCGGCAGGTATTGCTGGTCACTTTGTTGATATTCGTGATTTATAGGAGAACACCATGCAAAAATTTACAGTTTTAAAAGGTATTGCAGCGCCTATGGATAGAGCGAACGTTGATACCGATATGATTATTCCTAAGCAGTTCTTGAAATCGATTAAGCGTACGGGTTTTGGCCCTAACTTATTCGATGAGTTGCGTTATATGGATGAAGGTAAGCCAGATCAAGATGTGGCTGGTCGTCCGTTAAATCCGGATTTTGTTTTAAATCAAGCGCGTTACCAAGGTGCGCAGGTTTTATTAGCACGTAGTAACTTTGGTTGCGGTTCTAGCCGTGAACATGCGCCGTGGGCTTTATTGGATTACGGTTTTCGCTGCATTATCGCACCAAGCTTTGCCGATATTTTCTTTAATAACTGCTTTAAAAACGGCATTTTGCCGATTGTGCTTGCTGAAGATCAGGTAGAAACGCTATTCCAAGAGTGTTTTGCTAATGAAGGCTATGAGATCGAAATTGATTTGGCAGCACAAAAGCTGACTAGCTCAGAAGGTACAGAATATAGCTTTGAAGTGGATAGCTTTCGTAAGCATTGCTTGTTAAATGGTTTGGACGATATTGGTTTAACGCTTGAAGATGCCGATGATATTCGTGCATTTGAAGCCAAGTGGCGCAAACAGTCACCATGGTTGTTTGATGCGATTGCAGAATAACGCAGTTTATCCGTAATACGATTTAAAAATGTGGCGGTTAACGCCATAAAACTCAACATTAAAGCGCTCGTAAGCGCGAAAGTGGAAACAAGATGAGCAGAAATATTTTATTGTTGGCGGGTGACGGTATCGGCCCAGAAGTGATGCAGGAAGCGAAAAAAATTATTGCGCAAGTTGATAGCCAATTTGGCTTGGGCTTGGTCACTGATGAAGCCTTGGTTGGTGGTTCGGCAATTGATGCAACGGGTCATCCGTTACCTGAAGAAACTTTAGCCAAAGCCAAAGCCTGCGATGCGATTTTGCTTGCTGCAGTTGGCGGCCCTAAATGGGATAAATTGGATATGGCGATTCGTCCTGAAAAAGGCTTGTTGGGTATTCGCTCAAACTTGGAATTGTTTGCCAATTTACGTCCCGCTATGTTGTATCCACAATTAGCTGATGCGTCTAGCTTAAAACCTGAATTGGTTTCAGGCTTGGATATTATGATTGTACGCGAGTTAACCGGTGGCATTTATTTTGGTCAACCGCGTGGTATTCATGTTAACGAAAAAGGCGAGCGTGAAGGCTTTAACACTTACCGTTACAGCGAGCCAGAAATTCGTCGCATTGGTAAAGTGGCGTTTGAAATGGCAATGAAGCGTAATAAAAAATTATGCTCAGTAGATAAAGCCAACGTGCTTGAAGTTACGGTGTTGTGGCGTGAAATTATGGAAGATTTAGCCAAAGAATATCCAGAAGTCGAATATTCCAATATGTTGGTTGATAGCGCGGCGATGCAGTTAGTGCGTGCGCCTAAGCAGTTTGACGTGGTGGTGACGGGCAATATGTTCGGCGATATTTTATCGGATGCGGCGGCCATGTTGACCGGTTCTATTGGTATGTTGCCATCGGCGTCGTTGGATATTAATAACAAGGGGATGTATGAACCTTGTCACGGCAGTGCGCCAGATATCGCAGGGCAAGGCAAGGCTAACCCATTAGCGTTGATTTTATCGGTCGCCATGATGTTGCGTTATAGCTTTAACGAATTTGAAGCAGCGCAAGCTATTGAAGATGCGGTGAGTAAGGTTTTAGATAGCGGCGTGCGTACAGGCGATATTATGTCGGCGGGTTGTCAATTGGTTAGCACGAGTCAAATGGGCGATGCGGTTTTAGCTGCGTTAAAAGCATAAATAAAGGTGGCGCTCAATTTGGCGCTACCCAGTAAATCGTTAAATATGGCGTCTTGTTGACGTCACAAGCAAGGTTAAAGAGGTCATTATGTTAACAGTTGGTTTTGTTGGTTGGCGCGGCATGGTTGGCTCCGTATTAATGGAGCGTATGCTAGAAGAAAATGACTTTAGCCGTATTAAGCCTGTGTTTTTTACCACGTCTAACGTAGGTGGTAAAGGGCCTGAGGTGGGTGTTGAGACAGCGCCTTTGAAAGACGCGCTGGATTTGAATGAGCTAGCGGCAATGGACGTGATTTTGTCCTGCCAAGGCGGCGATTATACCAAGCAAGTTTTTCAACCATTAAGGGATAAAGGCTGGAATGGCTACTGGATTGATGCGGCATCAGCGTTGCGCATGAATGATGATGCCGTCATCGTACTCGACCCTGTTAACCTTAATGTGATTGAAGATGCGTTAGCGAAAGGCGTAAAAAACTTTGTTGGCGGCAACTGTACAGTAAGCTTAATGCTGCTCGCGATTGGCGGTTTGTTTAAAGCGGATTTGGTTGAGTGGGTTTCAGCTATGACTTACCAAGCGGCCAGCGGTGCGGGCGCGAAAAACATGCGCGAATTGATTAGCCAAATGGGCGTGTTGCACGATTCGGTGGCTGATTTGTTAGCTGATCCTGCTTCAGCGATTTTAGACATCGACCGTAAAATTGTGGCAACTCAGCGTAGTGCAGACTTTCCGACCGCAGAATTTGGCGCGCCTTTGGCAGGTAGCTTATTGCCTTATATTGATTCGCAATTAGATAGCGGGCAGAGCCGTGAGGAATGGAAAGGGCAGGCAGAAGCCAATAAAATTTTAGGCGCAAGCAATACCATCCCTGTTGACGGTAGTTGTGTGCGTATTGGCGCAATGCGTTGCCATAGCCAAGCCTTAACCATCAAATTGAAAAAAGATTTGCCATTAGCGGAAATCGAGAAATTGATTGGCGATGCTAACCCTTGGGTTAAAGTGGTGCCTAACACCAAAGAAGCTAGTATGCGTGATTTAACACCGACAGCGGTGACGGGCACATTAACCATTCCTGTTGGACGTTTGCGCAAAATGAATATGGGTGGTGAGTATTTGAATGCCTTTACTGTGGGTGACCAGTTGCTTTGGGGCGCAGCGGAGCCTGTGCGTCGTATGTTGGCATTGTTAGTTGAGAAGAGCGCTGCTTAATGATTAAGAAAATTGCTGTTTGTGCGGACGAAGGCTTGCTGGTCGATGCCCTTTTAAATGTTTGGGAAAATACCGAGTTTTTGCAAGATTATGTGCCTTTTTTGCTATCGGAGCGTAGTGCGGGCAATACAGCAGTTTTCAATAATCGAGGCATTGTTTTTCACGATTATCAAGCCGCCGAAGATGAGCAGTTTGCATTGGTCATGCTGCTTAATACCGATGACGCGGTGCAAGATTTTTTGAAAAAAGTATCTTGCAATGTGATTGGCACTGGCGCGGCATTTGCTCACTTATCTTTGCAAGCGCCGTTATATTGCGGGCAGCAAAGTCAGTTTTTGCAAATTCCTGATGCGGCTAGCCTTGCGATGCAACAGCTGTTAACAGCGCCTTGTCGCTCAATAGCGGCGACGTTATTCATGCCTGCTTCAATGTATGGGCAGGCAGGCGTCGAGGAGTTGGCGTCGCAAACGGTAAGTTTGCTTAATGCCAAAGCGGTTAAGAGTCGCGTGTTTTCTCAGCAATTAAGTTTTAATTGCTTTGCCTTTGCGGATATATCGTTACAGCAGCGTTTATTAAGTGAGTGGCAGACATTGTTGCAAAGTGATGTGCAGCAACTTGCCATTATACAAGCGCCTACCTTTCATGGCGTTATGCTGCAATTAATGTTGGAGTTTGTCGATGTAGCCGCTGCTAAGGCTCAATTGGCAGCTTGGTCTGAGCAGTTTGCTGAACCTGATAGTGAAAACTCTGTGATGTCTGCTGTGCAACATGATGGCGAGTTGCAGCTAACCGTGCTTGAGCAGCATGCTGTCCATCCACAGTTTGTACAGATCAATGTTTGCTTCGATGATATCCAATTATTTGTTAGGCAGGGCTTAATTTCTGCATCGGAATTCTTGCTAAAACATGATTTATAATGAATACTTAGCCATGTTTTGAAAAGAAAAACTTAAGAATATTAGACAAAGTGTTGCGCGGGCGTGGAAATACTGTTAAATATTTAGCTTGTGAATCAAAATAATAATTTGCGTTTTGTATTGGTGGAAAACAACGCTTCTAGCGTACTATAAAGCGCAGTAAAGACATATTTGTTAAGGTAAAAGGGTTATGTATCGTAAATTAGCAAGTGCGTTGCTGGTTGCCAGTGCTATCAGTAGTCAGTATGCCGTGGCAGTGAGTTTGGGTGAAATCACCATGCACTCGGCTTTGAATGAGCCGTTAGAAGCTGGAATTAAACTGACGAATACGAATGAGCTCGATGCTAGCCAGATTTTGGTTCGCTTGGCCAGTCCGAGTGAATTTGAAGATGCAGGTATGGAACGTACCTTCTTCCTTTCAGAAATCAAATTTTCGATTACGCTAGACGGTAAAGGCGGCGGCACAGTCCACTTAAGTTCTAAGCGTCCATTAAATGAGCCGTTTTTAGACTTCTTGCTAGAAAGCAAATGGCCAACAGGGCGTATGTTGCGCTCTTATACCGTATTGGTTGACTTACCTGTTTATAAAGAGCCTCAGGCCGTTACGATTGCGCCTAATACACCTAAGCAACCCACTAAGTCTGCAACCAAAACAGTTGAGCAGAGTGCTAGCCAAACATCTAACGTAAGTCGTGCTGCTAAACCAGAAACGCAAAGTTTAGATGAAGGTATTAGCTCAGGTGAATACCTAACGCAGCGCGATGATACTTTGTGGAGGATTGCGCAACGAGTGGCATCGGGTAGCGATTTATCTGTACAGCAAACCATGTTAGCAATCCAACGTGAAAATCCTAATGCGTTTTTCAACGGCAATATTAATCGCTTAAAGCAAGGTGTTGTTTTGCGTTTGCCTGACCATGCGGCAATTCGCGATATTTCAGCGCAAGCAGCGATACAAAATGTTGCGCAACAAAATAAACAATGGCAAAACCCGCAGTTAGAAAGTAGCGAAGGTTTTGATAATGCTTCAAGCCAGCCAATTGAGCGCGATGGTCATTTGCGTTTGGTTTCAGCGGGCGAAGGCTTGGCGGCGGGTAAAACGGCTGACGGCCAAACAGCAGATGCTACGCAACAACAGTTAACGGCGACCAAAGATGAATTGCGCGCAGCAAACTTAGAAAATCAAGAACTGAATACTCGCGTACAATCTCTTGATACGCAAGTTCAACAATTGCAGCGCTTGGTGGAATTGAAAAACGCTGAATTGGCGAGTTTGCAAAAAGAGTTAGGCAAAGAAGTTTCTGTTAAACAAGCAGAAGTAACATTGGAAAAACAAGATGCTGATAGCAAACCTGCTGCAAAAGCAGATAAGCCTGTTGTAGCAGAAACTAAAGCGGTTAAAGAGAAAGTTGCTGATAAAGCAAAAGTTGAGAAAAAACCCAAAGCTGAACCCGTTAAACCGACAGAAAGCGAGTCGAGCTTCTTTGAGCAATTCATAGCAAATCCAATTTATATCGGTATTTTAGGGCTATTGATCGCGCTTGGCGTTGGCTTTATTTTGCTACGTAAAAGAGCCCAAGATGAGAAACAGCTAAACGAAGATAATCAATTATTCTCATTTGATGAAAGTACAGATTATCAGCAAGATGCAGCTAGCGAAGCACAAGAAGAAAGCCAAGATGTTGAAGCGTTGGCTGATGATCTTGATTTTGCGGAAGATGAATTGTCTGATAGTGATGTGGCTGAGTCTCGCGTACTGCTCACGGGTGATGCGATTGAAGAGGCGAAGGTTTATATCGAATATGGTCGTTACGATGAAGCAGTTGATATTCTTACCACAGCAGCTCAGCAAAATGCTTACGATGCGGAGTTGCAATTAAAACTGTTAGAAGCGTATGTTGCAACCAACAATAAAACAGCCTTCCAACAGGTATTTGCTGAGTTACAAAGTCGTGGCGAGCATGATGCGGTTGCGCAAGCAAAAGAGTTGTTGTCGGCTTCAGAAAGCGCTAACGATTGGTTGGATGACTTACCTGAAGGGCTGCATGATTTTGCTTCCGATATTGATGAATCGTTTGATTTAGATGAAGAGTTAGACTTCTCAAGTGAGTTTGCTGAAGAGCCAGCGCTTGAAGAAACTGCTGCAAGCGATGATGAATTTGACCTTGATTTAGATTTGGATAGCGATTTTGCTGCATTGCAAGACGAAACAGTTGATTTTACTGAGCAGGCAGAAACCAGTAGCGATGTTTTAGCTGATGAATTGGATTTAGATCTTGATTCGGCCTTTAGTTTTGATGAAGAAGCTGAAACGGCAGCGGTATCTGAGACGGTAGAACAAGCGGATGGCGAGCTTGAAGATTTTGACCTAGATTTAGATTTTAGTGGCTTAGATGAAGATGCAAGCACCGAAGCAGACTTGGCTGCATTTGATGAAACTGACGTATTAGCGGCAGTAGAAACAGCCGAGCAGGAAGACTTTTCTGCGGGCGACTTCGGCTTCTCTGATGAAGAAGTGGCTGCGGCGGTTGAGGCAGATGGTGCTGAAGTGGGCTTTGATTTAGAAGACTTAGATTTTTCTGATGACGAAGTTTCATCAATAGTTGCGGAAGCAAGCGAAGAAGCCGAGTTGAGTCTAGATGACTTCGACTTAGATTTTGATGATTTGGGTGATGTCAGTGAAGCTTCATTAGCTGATGCAGATTCCGCATTAGATGAAGTTGCGCTAGCTGATTTTGGTGAGCAAGAAATCGCAGAAACTGAACAGTCTGGTGCAGCAGTGGCAGCAAGTCAAGTGGCAGATGAGCCACATACTTCTGCGCCTATCGAAGAGCTAAGCGATGATGAGTTGTCATTTGTTGATGGCTTGGACGAAGTGGCAACCAAATTAGACTTGGTACAAGCTTATATTGATATGGGCGATGTGGACGGTGCGCGTGAAATTCTTTTGGAAGTTCTGAAAGAAGGTAATGACGAGCAACGTAGTGAAGCGAATAACCTTATGTCTTCGTTGGACTAAGCGTTTAAACGCTGGAGAAGCCTGCCTAGTGCAGGCTTTTTTGTTGCAAGAGAAATAAAGATGAGTCAACGTATTGCCTTAATTGTTGAATATGACGGTAGCCATTATAACGGTTGGCAAATTCAGAAAAAGCCAGCGGTGCCAACCGTACAAGAGGTATTAGAGAGCGCATTAAGCAAAATTGCAGCGACGCCGATTCAGGTATTCTGCGCTGGGCGTACCGATGCGGGCGTTCATGCGGCGGCGCAAGTCGTACATTTTGAAACACCGAATACAAGACCGCTACGCGCTTGGGTGCAAGGTGTGAACACCCACTTGCCAGCTAGTGTGGTCGTACATTGGGCGGGTGAAATGACGGATGATTTTCACGCACGTTTTTCAGCAACGAAAAGAACCTATCGCTATATTATTCTTAACCGCGAAATTCGCAGCCCAACGTTAGCGGGTAAAGTTACCTTAGTTAAGCAGCCGTTAGATGGTCAGAAGATGCAGCAAGCGGGGCAATATTTATTAGGTGAGTTGGACTTTTCTGCTTATCGCGCCGCAGGTTGCCAGTCGAATACACCTTTTCGTTTTATGGAAAGCATTCAGGTAACGCGCCAAGGCGATTTTGTTATCACTGAACTAACCGCTAATGCGTTTTTATTACACATGGTGCGCAATATTATGGGCGTATTAATACCGATTGGCATAGGCGAAAAACCCGTGGAATGGGCGCAAGAAGTGTTGCTGAGCAAAGATCGCACACAAGCAGGCTTAACCGCAAAGCCCGATGGTTTGTATATGGTTAAAGCCCACTATCCAGAACAATTTGGTTTGCCAGATTTGCCGCTAGGCCCCGTGTTTATTTAGTGGCTCAGTCTCTATATTAAACAGGGCGGTAAAGAAACAAGACAAAAACCGCTATTGCCGTTAGAATAAGCCATTTTTCAAATAGCACGATGAATTGTGGTTCGCGTTAAAATCTGTGGTTTAACTTCTGTTGATGATGCGTTGATGACTTGCGCGGCGGGTGCTGATGCGATTGGCTTAGTGTTTTATCCACCAAGCTCGCGTCATGTTTCGCTTGAGCAAGCAAGCCGTATTGCCAAAGCTTTGCCGCCTTTTGTGCAAAAGGTAGCGCTGTTTGTGAATCCGAGTGTTGCAGACGTGCAAGCGGTATTAGCGCAAGTTGAAATTGATTTATTGCAGTTTCATGGACAAGAAGATGCCAGTTTTTGCCAGCAATTTAATAAAGCCTATATCAAAGCATTCGCCATGAAAGATGATTTTCAGCTTGAACAGGCGATGCAACAGCATACGCAGGCAAAAGGTTTTTTATTAGATGCTTATCATCCAGAAAAACCAGGCGGAACAGGTGAGCAATTTAATTGGCAGCGCTTTCCAAAAACGGCAGCAAAGCCCATGATTTTAGCGGGCGGTTTAGATGCACATAACGTAGCGAGCGCGGTCGAACAATGTCAGCCCTATGCGGTTGATGTTAGCGGTGGCGTTGAAGCAGCCCCAGGCGTTAAGTCGCTAGAAAAAGTACAACAATTTATACAACAAGCAAAGTCAGTCGTATTACAAGGTAAATGATGTGAGTAAAAGCATTAATTATCAGGACTTTCCTGATGAAAATGGCCATTTTGGTATCTATGGCGGTCGATTTGTTTCAGAAACATTGATTCACGCATTGGACGAACTTAGCGAGGCATGGCAGCGTTATCGCAACGATGAAGCGTTTTTGCGCGAATTTGATAAAGATTTAGCCGATTACGTGGGCCGTCCTAGCCCTTTATATTTTGCCGAACGCTGGACTAAAGAGTTGGGTGGTGCGCAAATTTATTTAAAACGCGAAGACTTAAACCATACGGGTGCGCACAAAGTTAATAACACCATTGGTCAGGCACTGTTAGCTAAACGCATGGGCAAAACCCGTATTATCGCCGAAACAGGCGCTGGGCAACATGGTGTTGCGACCGCAACTGTCGCCGCGCGTTTGGGCTTGGAGTGCGTGGTTTATATGGGCGCAGATGATGTTAAGCGTCAGTCGTTAAACGTTTACCGCATGAAACTGTTGGGTGCCAAAGTGATTGCGGTTACTTCGGGTTCTAAAACGCTGAAAGATGCCATGAACGAGGCGATGCGCGACTGGGTAACTAACGTTGATAATACGTTTTACATTATCGGTACCGTTGCAGGCCCGCATCCTTATCCTGAAATGGTGCGTGTGTTCCAGTCAATAATTGGGCGCGAGGCAAGAGAACAAATACAGCAACAAGCAGGGCGTTTGCCCGATGCCTTGGTAGCGTGTGTGGGCGGCGGTTCAAACGCCATTGGTTTGTTCCACCCGTTTTTACAAGATGCACAAGTAGCGATGTATGGTGTTGAGGCGGGCGGTTTGGGTATTGAAACGGGTAAACATGCTGCGCCAATTAATTGCGGTCGCCCTGGAGTGTTGCACGGCAATCGCACTTATTTGATGGAAGATGATAGCGGCCAGATTATTGAAACCCATTCGGTATCAGCTGGTTTGGACTACCCTGGTGTTGGTCCTGAGCATGCTTGGTTGAATGATATTGGTCGTGTGGATTATGTCACGGCAACCGATGCGGAAGCATTAACAGCGTTTCGTGATTGAAGGTATCATGCCTGCGTTGGAGTCTAGCCACGCTTTAGCTTTTGCGCAGAAATTAGCGCCGAGCATGAACAAAGATCAAATTATGATTGTGAATTTATCTGGACGTGGTGATAAAGATATTCACACGATTGCCGCCATTGACGGCATTCAGCTAATTTAAGGAGGCGCAGTGAGTCGTATAGCAGCGTGCTTTGCACAATTAAAACAACAGCAGCGTAAAGCCTTAGTTCCTTATCTGGTGGCGGGTGATACTGTGGTGGACGACACCATTGAGCTTATGCACCAGTTGGTAAAACATGGCGCGGACGTATTGGAGTTGGGCGTGCCTTTTTCCGACCCAATGGCAGAGGGGCCGACTATCCAGCTTGCTCACGAACGTGCGTTAGTTAACAACGTAAGTTTGAGCGATGTTTTTGCTATGGTGGCAAAATTTCGTCAAACCGATGATAAAACCCCTGTGGTGCTGATGGGCTATTGCAATCCCGTTGAAGCAATGGGCTATCAGAATTTTGCCGAAAAGGCTAAAGCGGCGGGCATTGACGGCGTGTTGACCGTTGATATGCCGCCTGAAGAAGCTGAAGCGTTTAATGCTGAATTGAAAAAAGTTGAAATCGACAATATTTATTTAATTGCGCCAACCACGACCGAACAACGCATTGAAAAAGTGGTGCAACTGGCTAGCGGCTATTTGTATTATGTGTCGTTGAAAGGTGTTACGGGTTCTGCAAGCTTAGATGTACAGTCAGTTGCAGAGAAAATGGCAATTATTCAAAGCAAAACACAGCTGCCTGTTTGTGTAGGATTTGGTATTAAAGATCCTGAATCTGCGCAGCAAATTGCACAATTAGCCGATGGCGCTGTTGTGGGTAGTGCGTTAGTTGCTAAAATGGCGGCTGCTGAAAATACTCAACAGGCGTTGCAAGATGCGTTACAATTCTGGGCTTCATTACGCGCTGGCGTTGATGCATAAACGATTAATTAGAGGTTAGAACATGAGTTGGGTTGATAAAATACTGCCTACGATCCGTAAAGATGCGCCAAAAGAGCAAGGCAGTTCTTCCCATGTGCCCGAAGGGTTGTGGAAAAAGTGCGCTAAATGCGACAGCGTTTTATATCGTCCAGAGTTAGAAAAAAATGCGGATGTTTGCCCTAAGTGTCAACACCACATGCGTATCGGCGCGCGTCGCCGCTTGGATATTTTCCTCGACAAACAAGGCCGCGAAGAATTATTTACTGATTTAGAGCCGATTGATCGCCTGAAATTTAAAGACGTTAAAAAATATAAAGAGCGTTTAACCGCTGCGCAAAAAGAAACTGGCGAAAAAGATGCGTTGATCGCTATGTCGGGCACATTAAAAGGCTTGCCTGTCGTATGTTCTGCGTTTGAGTTTAACTTCCACGGTGGCTCAATGGGTTACGCGGTGGGCGAGAAGTTTACCCGCGCGGCCAACATTGCGTTAGAGCGCAAAATTCCTTATATCTGTTTTTCAGCGTCGGGCGGCGCGCGTATGCAGGAAGCTCTGATTTCGTTGATGCAAATGGCGAAAACCAGTGCTGTGATTGAACGTATGCGTAAAAATGGCGTGCCGTTTATTTCGGTGATGACTGACCCTGTGTATGGCGGTGTTTCCGCTAGCTTGGCCTTGCTTGGTGATTTAAACGTGGCTGAGCCAGGCGCGCGCGCAGGCTTTGCCGGTCCAAATATCATTGAGCAAACCATTCGCCAAAAACTGCCCAAAGGTTTCCAACGCAGCGAGTTCTTATTGGAACACGGCGCAATCGACATGATTATTCCTCGCAGCGAAATGCGCGATACCTTGGCGGGCGTGTTAGCTAAATTAACCCATGCTGAGGTTGTTGAAGACAGCGAAGAATGAACGATAAATCCCTTGCCGATTGGTTAGCGCATCTCGAAACGCAACACCCAATTACGATTGATTTAGGCTTAGACCGCATTACTCAAGTTGCACAAGGCTTGCAACTTGAGCGTCAAACAGCAAAAGTCATTACAGTTGCGGGTACAAATGGCAAGGGCAGTTTTATCGCAAGCTTGGACGCTTTATTAAGAGCACATGGCAAGCAAGTTGCTTGTTACACTTCTCCGCATCTTATCCAGTTTAATGAACGTATCGTGGTGAACGGCGAGCAAGCCAGCGATGAGCAGCTTGTGCAGGCCTTTCAACAAGTAGAAGCGGCGCGCCAAAATATCTCGCTGAGTTATTTTGAATTTACCACATTGGCAGCGCTGTTGATTTTTGCGCAAGCCGACTTAGATTTTATTCTTTTAGAAGTTGGATTAGGTGGTCGTTTAGATGCGGTGAATATACTCGCCCCTGATCTAGCGGTGATTACCAGTATCGGCTTGGATCATCAAGAATACCTGGGTGATACCCGCGAGTTAATTGCCCAAGAAAAAGCAGGCATCTTGCGTGAAGCAACGCCTTTAATTAGCGCAGAAGCCGACTTGCTTGAGTTGCTGCCCAGTTTGAATAACGGGCAGCGTGCGATTGATTTAATTCAACGCGATTTCACTGTGCAAAACCAAGCGGCTACTTGGCAGCTTAGTTATGGCGATAAACAATTCCATCATTTGCCCGATAACGGCTTGTCGATTAATAGCCAAGCCGCTGCGATTGTGGCTTGTTATCAATTACTCGCCGAACAAACTAGCCAGTCTTTAATTGAGCAAGTGCTACAAAGCCTGCATCTTCCGGGGCGTTTTCAAAAAGTCGTGCGTGAAGATGGCGTACAAATCGTATTAGACGTTGCGCATAATCCGCAAGCCGCGCAACTTCTGCATCAGCGCTTACAAGCCATGCCTTTACCCGCAGGTGGAAAACGGATTGCGGTTTTTCATGCGCTGCAAGATAAAGATCGCGAAACGATTATGCGCATCCTCAAAGACGATATGGGCGCATGGTTTTTGGGCGAGCTAGATCATCCAAGGGCGTCAAAAATCGAAGATTTGGTAGCGATTTTGCAAGCACAAGGCTGCCATATGATTAGCACCAGTAAAAACATGCGCCAAGCACTGTCGCGCGCTTTATCAATGTGTAAAGCGGGCGATCAGATTATCGCGTTTGGTTCGTTTTTTGTGGTGGCTGAGCTTTTACCAAGAGTGACACGATCATGACCGCAAGTAATCAAGCCATCAAGTTTCGCTTAGTGGGCGCACTGGTTGTTTTGTTGAGCTTTGTTTTGGCGTGGTGGCTGTTTCTTGATCACGACGTTAAACGCTATCAAACCACTAAGCAAAACATTCCAGAGCCTATGCAAATTGAGCGTTTTGATATTGCAGAGCCTACACCAGTGATTGAACCGATGGCGGTTGCTGAAGTGGATAAAACCGCAGCCAAACCTGCACCAGTAAAGCAACCATCAACAGCGGCGAGCCAACCGCCTAAAGCGAAAGCGGTGGAGCAATCTAAAGAGGTAGAGCAGCCCAAAGTGGTAGAAAAAACGCCAGAAAAAGCTAAAGCCCCCAGCGTCTTTGTGCAAAAAAATGAACAAGATTTGGTTGAAGCGTGGGTCGTACAGGCAGGCAGTTTTGGCGATGCAGAAAATGCTAAATTACTCCAGCAAAAATTATTAGCTAAAAGCCTACCCGCTTATGTGAAGCGCTTTAAAGTCAAAGATAAGACCTATCATCGCGTTTTGATTGGGCCTAAGCTAAGCCGCGCTCACGCAGAAAAGATTTTGCCCCAGCTTAAAAAAGACTTTCAGTTAGACGGTCAAATTTTACGTTTTCAAGCAGGTTTTGAGGAATAGTTATGGAACTGACATGGTTAGATTGGGTGTTGCTAAGTGTCATCTTAATATCCTCTCTTATCAGTCTGACCAGAGGATTTATCAAAGAATCGCTTTCGCTACTGATTTGGGTGCTTGCCATCGTCTTTGCCTTAGTGTTTCACCAGTTGGTAGGCGTTTACTTAGAGCCACATATTCCCTCCCCCTCGCTGCGTAAAGCGGCTGCTGTATTACTATTATTTATCACAACTTTACTCACAGGTTCTTTATTATTATTTATCATTGGCAGGCTCGTTGCTGTAACGGGTTTGTCAGGCTTAGACCGCTTGTTGGGCATGGTATTTGGCGCGTTGCGAGGCGTACTAATTGTTGTCTTGCTGCTTATGCTTGCGCAAGCCATCTTGCCCGTTAACCAAGAGCTATGGTGGAAACAGTCCCAATTAATACCGCATTTTGTTCAATTAGAAGCTTGGGTAATCACGATAACCGATGAGCTGCGTCAGCTTATTCAGCCATTGTTTAGCCAATTATTAGAGCAATCTGCAAGCGAAATTATTCAATCAAAGTAGCGTAGAGGTTTAAAACGCATGTGTGGAATCGTCGGCATCGTAGCTAAAAACAATGTAAACCAAGAGCTGTATGATGCGTTAACCGTGTTACAACACAGAGGACAGGATTCCGCAGGTATCGTAACCTGTGACCACGGACGTTTTAATCAACGCAAAGATACGGGTTTAGTGCGCGATGTGTTTCGCCGCCGCCACATGGAAACCCTAATCGGTACCATGGGCATCGGCCATGTACGCTACCCAACCGCTGACTCATCCAGCGGCGCTGCGTTAGCGCAACCGTTTTATGTTAATTCGCCTTACGGTATCAGCCTTGCGCATAACGGCAATTTGACTAACGCCGAACAATTACGCAAAGAAGTGTTTAATGATGATTTGCGCCATGTTAATACCCGCTCAGATTCCGAAGTATTGCTGAACGTTTTTGCACACGAGCTGCAAGATATTCGTAAACTCAAATTAAGCAGCGAAGATATTTTCTCAGCAGTCGGTCGCGTACATCAACGCTGTAAAGGCGCTTATGCGGTGGTTGCGATGATTGCTAACTGCGGTATTGTGGCGTTTCGTGATCCGCATGGTATTCGCCCCGTCGTGTTCGGCGAGCGTGAAACCGAGCAAGGCAAAGAATACATGATTGCCTCTGAAAGCGTGGCGTTAGATGTTCTTGGCTTTACCTTTACCCGTGATATTGAACCTGGCGAAGCGGTGTTTATTAGCCAAGACGGTGAGTTGTTTTCCCAACAATGCGCGCCTGCGGCTAAAGTTGCGCCGTGTATTTTTGAGTTTGTTTATTTTGCCCGCCCTGACTCCATCATTGACGGCATTTCGGTGTATAAAAGCCGTATGCGTATGGGCGAATA
>CAZMQC010000016.1:0-10241 GCA_964568295.1 uncultured Spongiibacteraceae bacterium
AAGTTCAATGATAATATCAGCAAGCAACAGCTATTAAACCAACAGCAACAGGCTGCCTCGCAATTGCCTAAAGAGGCATTTCCTAACTTACAAGCCTCTATGCAGGCAAGCGAAGAAATTCCTAGCGCTCCTGTGGCGACCGAGGAAAATAGTCCTGAAGCAAAACCTGCAAGTACGGACTTAATCACCGTCACTACCGATAACTTGGTATTACAAATCAATCCTAAAGGTGGCGATATTGTTTTTGCTTCTTTAAACCAACATTTAAGTCGCATTGACACCCCAGAAATTCCTTTTGTCATCTTAGAGAACTCCGATAGTCATACCTACATAGCGCAAAGCGGATTAATTGGCAAAAATGGCACGGATTTGAGCATTGAAAACCGTCCATTATTCCATGTGGCACAGCAACATTTCAGCCTTGGTCAAGGTGAACAACAGTTGGTTGTGGATTTACATTATCAGCAAGGTAAAACACAGCTCACCAAACGTTTCACTTTTAAGCGTGGCGATTATTTAATTGGCGTACAGTATTTAATTAACAACCAAAGCAGTGAAGCTTGGCAAGCAGCGCTATATGGTCAAATTCGCCATGACGGCCTGAAAAAAGAAAGCACGCACTATATGGGCTTACAACCTTACTTAGGTTTTGCTACTACCACAGCGGACGAGCGTTTCAAGAAAATTGACTTTGATGATGCCGCTAAAAAATCCTTTTCAGCCACTACCCAAGGCGGCTGGATCGCTTTATTACAGCATTATTTTGTTAGCGCATGGATACCTGAGCAAACAACCAATAACGAATACTCCACCTTGAAAACGAGCGCTGGTCACTATTTAGCACGTTTTAAAACACCTTTAGTCACGGTTGATGCAGGACAATCGGGTGAAATCAATGCGCAATTTTACGTTGGCCCTAAAGATCAATACCGTTTAGCCAAGATTGCGCCTAGTCTTGATTTAAGCGTGGACTACGGTTGGTTGTGGATGGTAGCGCAGCCTTTGTACGCTATCCTATACCTGATCAACAACGGCTCTTTGCATATTTTTGGCAAAGTGTTTGATATGTTTGGCGGTGTTGGCAACTGGGGCATCTCCATTATTTTGCTGACCATCTTAGTTAAGCTAGTGTTTTTCTCGCTGAACGCAAAAGCCTATCGTTCTATGGGCAAGATGCGTGCCTTACAGCCTAAAATGCTAGAAATTCGCGAGCGTTATGCCGATGACAGGCAAAAACAATCGCAAGAGATGATGGCGTTATACAGCAAAGAAAAGGTTAATCCCTTGGGCGGCTGCTTACCTATTTTAGTGCAAATGCCAGTATTTATTGCGCTGTACTGGGTTTTATTAGAGTCGGTTGAGTTACGTCATGCGCCCTTTGTTGGTTATATCAAAGACTTATCGGCAATGGATCCGTACTTTATTTTGCCTTTATTTATGGGCGTAACCATGTGGTTCCAGCAAAAACTCAACCCTGCGCCAACCGATCCTATGCAGGCCAAAATCATGCAGTTTTTGCCAATTATTTTCACCTTCTTCTTCCTATTCTTCCCTGCTGGCTTAGTGTTGTATTGGGTTGTCAACAACGTGCTATCCATTGCGCAACAGTGGGTGATTACACGCGCCATCGAGCGTGAAACCAACGGCAAATGAGCCTCGTCTTAGATCGCGACACCATTGTTGCCATCGCCACGCCTCCTGGAAAAGGAGGCGTGGGCATTATCCGTTTATCGGGTGTTAAAGCGCTTGCCATCGCGCAAAACATTACAGGACGAGAGCAATTCAATCCGCGTTTTGCCCATTACGCCAATTTCTATCAAGACCAAGATAAAGCCAAGCTGCTTGACCAAGGGATTGCTTTGTACTTTCAAGCGCCAAATTCCTTTACCGGTGAAGATGTTGTCGAGTTACAGGGGCATGGCGGTCCAGTTATTTTAGATGCGTTAGTGAAAGAGTGCGTAAAACAAGGCGCAAGAATGGCAAGACCTGGGGAGTTTTCCGAGCGCGCTTTCCTCAACGACAAAATTGACTTGGCGCAAGCAGAAGCCATTGCCGATTTAATTGATAGCGCTTCCATTGAAGCAGCTAAAAATGCTGTGCGTTCTTTGCAAGGGGAATTCTCCAACAAAATTCACAGTTTAGTTGAACAAGTGATTCATCTGCGTCTCTATGTGGAAGCCGCCATTGATTTTCCTGAAGAAGAAATTGATTTTCTGAACGATGGTCACGTTAAGCAACAGCTCAGTGCCATCATTAGCAACTTACAAGTCTTATTAGCCGAAGCACAACAAGGCCGCGTGATTCAAGAAGGCATGAAAGTAGTGATTGCAGGGCGTCCTAACGCGGGTAAATCAAGTTTGCTCAATGCATTGGCAGGCTTTGATGCGGCGATTGTAACTGATATCGAAGGCACCACGCGCGATGTGCTAAAAGAACAAATCCTGATTGATGGTATGCCGCTACACATCATTGATACCGCTGGCTTACGCGACAGCCCTGACGTGGTTGAACAAGAAGGCATTCGCCGTGCTTGGCAGGCTATCCATGATGCGGATGCTATTTTGCTGGTCGTTGATGCCAGCAAACAAACGGCTGATGATATAGCCAATATCTGGCCTGAATTTACCGCACAACTCAAGCAAAGCGATCACTTAACCGTTATTGCCAACAAGTGCGATTTGATTGGTGTTGAACCTAAGATCAGTCAAGACCAACACGGCAATAGCATTATTCACTTATCAGCGAAACAAAAACTGGGCTTGCCGTTACTGAAACAGCATTTGAAACAACTCGCTGGCTACAATCAACAAGCCGAAGGTGGCTTTACCGCAAGGCGCCGCCATATTGAAGCTTTAGAACAAGCCTTTAGCTATTTGCAAAACGGACAGGCTCAGTTGTTAGGCTCTGGTGCGGGCGAGCTATTAGCAGAAGATTTGCGTTATTGTCAGCAGCACCTTAACGAGATCACTGGCGAATTTACCGCAGATGATTTATTAGGACGAATTTTTTCTAGTTTTTGTATCGGCAAATAATTGCCACGCTTAAGCAAGCGCGGCAATCTTTAAGGACTAACGGAAGCGCATACCGCCGCCGTGTTTGTTAGAATCATCTTCCTCAATACGCAAACCGCCTTTGTCGGCTTCGCCCATGAAATCATGTTCTGAATCAAGCTTAATCATTAAGCGCAAATCGTTTGGCGAGTCGGCTGAGTTAAGCGCGTCTTCGTAAGTAATCTTGTTTTCTTTATAAAGTTTAAACAAGGCTTGGTCGAAGGTTTGCATACCCAATTCATTAGAGCGCGCCATTAACGGTTTCAACGCAGGTACATCACCTTTGCGAATTAAATCCGCAGCCAATGGCGTATTCAACAACACTTCTACCGCAGCGTGGCGACCTTTACCATCCGGTGTACGGATAAGCTGTTGCGCAACCAACGCTTTTAAATTCAGCGATAAATCCAGCCACAACTGTTGATGACGCTCTGGCGGGAAGAAGTTGAGTATTCTATCTAACGCTTGGTTAGCATTGTTGGCGTGCAAGGTACATAAGCATAAATGCCCTGTTTCTGCAAAGGTGATTGCGTGTTCCATCGTGTCTTGGCTACGCACCTCGCCAATCAAAATCACATCGGGCGCTTGTCGCAATGTGTTTTTCAAGGCAATTTCAAAGGAGTCGGTATCAATCCCGACTTCACGCTGCGTCACAATACAACCTTGGTGCGCATGAATAAACTCAATCGGGTCTTCGATAGTAATAATATGGCCACGGCTATTTTTATTGCGATGACCAATCATTGCTGCCAACGAGGTTGATTTACCCGTACCCGTACCACCGACAAAGATAATCAAACCACGCTTGGTCATGGAAATATCTTTAATCACGGGCGGTAAACCTAGAGCATCAATATCAGGAATATTGGTTTCGATACGGCGCAACACCATACCGACTAGGTTACGCTGATAAAATGCACTCACACGGAAACGTCCAACACCGCGCGCACTGATAGCAAAGTTTAGCTCTTTATCGCGCACAAAGTCTTTGCGTTGCGCATCGGTCATCACGCTTAAAACCGTTTCACGACACTTTTCCGGCGACAACTTAGTCGTGGTCACGGGAACCACTTTACCGTTGAGTTTGATGCTTGGCGGCACGCCCGTGGTGATAAAAAGGTCGGATGCCCCCTTTTCTACCATCACTTGTAATAAACGATCAATATCCACAAAACAGCCCTCAACAATTAGAAGTTATCTGGAATTTTAGCTTTTTGGCGAGCCGCTTCACGAGTAATTAAACGCGCTGCTACTAAGTCGCTCAAGCACTGATCCAGAGTTTGCATACCCAATTGCGCACCCGTTTGAATAGCTGAGTACATTTGCGCTACTTTATCTTCACGAATTAAGTTACGAATAGCCGGCGTACCAATCATAATTTCATGCGCAGCAATACGTCCGCCACCTTGCTTTTTCAACAGGGTTTGCGAAATAACCGCTTGCAAGGATTCCGATAACATCGAGCGCACCATGGATTTTTCAGCCGCAGGGAACACGTCGATAATACGGTCAATGGTTTTTGCCGCTGATTGAGTATGCAGAGTACCAAATACTACGTGCCCTGTTTCTGCAGCTTCTAGCGCCAACTTGATAGTTTCAAGGTCACGCAACTCACCCACCAGAATAACGTCAGGGTCTTCGCGCAAGGCTGAACGTAGTGCTGCGTTAAAACCATGCGTATCACGGTGTACTTCACGTTGGTTTACCAAACATTTTTTACTTTCGTGTACAAACTCAATCGGATCTTCGATGGTTAGAATATGCTGGTAGCGTGTTTCATTGATGTAATCCACCATCGCCGCCAAGGTGGTACTTTTACCCGAACCCGTTGGACCTGTAACCAAAATAATACCGCGAGGCGTTTCAGCAATCTTTTTAAAGACTTGCCCCATGCCTAATTGTTCCATGGTTAAAACTTTGGAAGGAATGGTA
This sequence comes from uncultured Spongiibacteraceae bacterium, assembly GCA_964568295.1. Taxonomy (GTDB): domain Bacteria; phylum Pseudomonadota; class Gammaproteobacteria; order Pseudomonadales; family DT-91; genus DATCSZ01. The sequence continues at coordinate 4,983 of CAZMQC010000016.1, forward strand.
CGGAATACAGCACCAGCACCGCGATTGTGGTTAAATGCGTTAACACGGAAACGAGCAACACCCGGTACTTCAAACGAAAAGTCAGTTTCTAAGTCTTCTTCATAGTCTTTACGCTGTTTATCGTTCATGATGTCGTAAACAAGCGAGTGTACGTCTTTATGATCTAAAGGCGGTAAGTTGATGCGGCGCACGTCGCCGTCAACACGGATCATGGGGGGCAGACCTGCTGATAAATGAAGGTCAGAAGCATTTTGTTTTGCACTGAAAGCGAGTAATTCTGTAATATCCATCGCGACCTCGGATTGCTCTTATTGTAATAACCGCGTCTATCGTACAATAGCGACGCACTTTTAATCTAATGCTACTTATGTCAAAGCTGCAACACAATATCACATTTTTGCAACAGCGCATTACTAATGCGTGTATTGCAACTAATAAAAAGCCTGAAAATGTTACTTTATTAGCGGTTAGTAAAACACAAAGCGTTGAAATCATTCAACAAGCTTACGATTTAGGGTTGCGCCAATTCGGTGAAAACTATGTTAACGAGGCGCAAGAGAAAATACCATCGTTACCGCAGGATATTGTTTGGCATTTTATTGGACCGTTGCAGTCCAACAAAACCCGCTTTATTGCCGAGCAGGTTGCTTGGCTGCATAGTTTAGACCGCGAAAAAATTGCGCTACGTTTAAATGAGCAACGTCCAGCGTCATTAGCACCTTTGCAATGCTTAATTCAGGTCAATATCAGCAATGATGACAATAAGTCTGGCATTGATGCCGAGAACCTATTGGATTTTGCTGCTAAAATAGCGGCTTTACCGCGCTTACAACTGCGTGGTTTGATGGCAATTCCGAAAGCCAATCAAAGTAATGAGGCATTAGCGCAAGACTTTGCTAAGATGGCGGAACTATTAGCCTTGTTACAACAAAATTATACGGGCGTTGATACCTTATCCATGGGCATGTCGGCTGATCTGGAATTAGCCATTGCCCACGGAGCTACAATCGTCAGAATTGGTACAGATCTTTTTGGAGCGCGAACATGAGTATAAAAACAGAGAAAATCGCATTTATTGGTGCTGGCAATATGGCAAGCGCCATGATTGGTGGCTTAATCCATGCCGGCGTAAGCGCAGAACATATCGTTGCAGCCGATCCGTTTGCCGAAAGTTTGCAACGTTTACAGCAGGCATTTAAGGTTAAAACATCAAGCAATAATCGCGATGTGATTGCCGATGCCAATATTGTTGTTTTAGCAGTTAAACCTCAACAGTTAAAAGAAGTGTGCGCAGCAATAAGCGCTGATTTATTACAGCAAAAACCGCTGATTATTTCGATTGCTGCGGGTATTACCAGCGGTATTTTAGAACAATGGCTTGATCCCAGCCTAGCGATAGTACGCTGTATGCCGAATACACCTGCTTTAATCGGCCGTGCAGCTAGCGGTTTATTTGCCAACGCCAACGTTAATGAACAGCAAAAAGACTTAGCTAGCCAGTTAATGTTAGCGGTAGGCGCGATTGATTGGGTTGAACAAGAGTCTTTGCTGGATGCTGTCACAGCGCTGTCTGGTAGTGGCCCGGCTTACTTTTTCTTGGTGATGGAAGCGATGATTGATGCGGGGGTTAAACTTGGTTTGTCGCGTGAAGTGGCGGAAAACTTAACTCTACAAACAGCATTAGGCGCGGCTAAGATGGCGCGCACCTCGGAAGTCGATGTGGCTGAATTACGCAAACGTGTGACCTCACCGGGCGGCACAACACAAGCGGCTATTGAGCAATTTGAGCAAGGCGGTATTCGTCAGTTATTTGAGCAAGCATTGGTTGCTGCAGATGCGCGCAGCAAATCACTCGCACAAGAGCTGCAATAACGGAGTACCTATGCAACTACTTCTTCAGGCCGTTAATGCTCTTTGGTTACTGTACATTATCGTCGTACTTGTGCGCTTTACTCTGCAGCTTGCACGGGCTGATTTTTATAACCCAGTGAGTCAAGCTGTTGTAAAGCTTACATCGCCTCTATTATTCCCATTGCGCAAATTAATTCCTAATTATCGGCAATGGGACTTTGCATCACTGATATTAGCGGTGTTGCTATACTTCCTAAAGATTACATTTTTTGTAGGCTTCTTACCCGAGCACCTCCATACTATGCTGTTTTTTAGCTTAGGATCCGTTGCTTATTGGCTCTGCGAAATTTATTTCTTTGCCATTATTATCGCGGCGATTAGCAGCTGGATTCCGCCTATTCACCAGCACCCTGTCACCTTGTTAGTTTGGCAAATGGTTGAACCGGTACAGGCGCCGTTTCGTCGTATTTTGCCCAATTTAGGCGGCATTGATATTTCACCGATTTTGGTTTTGTTAATTTTGCAGATTTTACAAGCTGCGTTGTATCGTTTTACCTTAATATAGCCAGTGATTATGAGTTTTTTAGATGATGTTAAATGGAATGCCGATGGCTTAGTCGTCGCCACCGCGCAGGATAGCGAAACTGGCGATATTTTGATGCAGGCATGGATGAACCGTGAAGCTTTAACATTAACGGTAGAGTCTGGCTTTGCCGTGTATTGGTCGCGCTCGCGCGGCAAGTTATGGCGCAAGGGCGAAAGCTCTGGGCACCAACAGGAAGTTAAAGAAATATTGCTAGATTGTGATGGTGATGCCTTGCTGCTAAAAATACACCAACAAGGCGGTATTGCTTGCCATACTGGGCGACGTAGTTGTTTTTACCGTAGCTTGCAAAATGGCCAATGGCAAACCAATAGTGCGGTATTAAAAGACCCTAAAGAGATTTACCATGAGTGATATTTTAACCGCGTTAGATGCGGTATTAGAACAGCGCAAACATGCCGATGCCCAAAGCTCTTATGTAGCAAGCTTGCATCAAAAAGGCCTGAATAAGATTTTAGAGAAAGTGGGCGAAGAATGTACTGAAACCATTCTGGCTGCCAAAGACGCCGCCTTATCAGGCGACACTAACGATGTAGTCTATGAAACTGCTGATTTATGGTTTCACAGCTTGGTTGCGCTTAGCCATTTAGGCGTTAATTCTCAGGCAGTATTACAAGAGTTAGCAAGACGTTTTGATTTATCGGGTTTGGTTGAAAAAGCCAACCGCCAACAATCATAAGGGGAACAAAATGGGCATCGGCTTTAAAGAATTATTGGTGATTTTAATTGTTGTGCTATTGATTTTTGGGGCAAAACGTTTGCGTAATGTGGGCAGCGACTTGGGTGAGGCAATCAAAGGTTTTCGCCGAGCGGTAAAAGAAGACGCGCAAGACGGCCAACTGCCTTCCGATAACACAAACAACACGCAAGCTGAACAAGAAAAAACACACTAATGTTTGACGTTGGCTTTTTTGAAGTTGTCGTTATTTTTGTGGTTGCCTTACTGGTTTTAGGCCCAGAGCGTATGCCTGTGGCAATACGCACGGTTGGTTTGTGGGTAGGGCGTTTTAAACAACAATACCGTCGCATTAAGCAAGATATTGAGCGCGAAATCGGTGCTGATGATATACGCCAACAATTACATAACGAACGTATTATGCGCGAGTTGCAAGCTACCCAAGCTGAAATAGAACAAATGCGTGATCAATATCAATTACCACAATCCGAGTCAAACAAAGAGAGCTAGTGGCGATGGCTGAAACCAAGCAAACAAGCTCCATTGCTAGCCATCTTTTAGAGCTGCGCACGCGCCTGCTACGCATTGTATTAGCCATTTTATTGCTGGCAGTGGGTTTGTTCGCCTTTGCTAATGAATTATATGTGTGGTTGGCAATGCCCTTACTGGAAGCCTTGCCAGAAGGCAGTCAAATGATTGCCACTGATGTTGCCTCACCATTTCTAACGCCCTTTAAGTTCGCGTTAGTCGTGGCATTTTTCTTAGCCATTCCTTACATTTTATGGGAAGTTTGGCGTTTTATTGCACCAGGGCTTTTTCAGCACGAAAAAAAGCTTATTCTGCCGTTGCTAGCGTTTAGTGTTGCGCTGTTCTACCTAGGCGTTGCCTTTGCCTATTACGTGGTATTTCCGGTGATGTTTGCTTTTTTTAGCGCAACCGGCCCTATTGGTGTTAGCTACACGCCTGATATTGCACGTTTTTTAGATACCGTGTTAAAACTATTTTTTGCCTTTGGGGTGGCATTTGAGATCCCCATTGTTGTCGTGGTGCTTGCTTACACGGGAACTGTTACGGCACAATCACTGGTCGATAAACGCCCTTATATTATTGTCGGTTGCTTTATCGTTGCCGCGTTACTCACTCCACCTGACCCTATTTCTCAGTGCCTTATGGCGATACCGATGTGGATATTGTTTGAATTGGGTGTGGTTTTTGCCAGAATAGTACAGAAAAACAACAGCGCCGAAACCTTAACAGATCATTAGCTACGGTGAACGGAACCACCGTAATAGGGGCATTTATGACGGTTACTCAATTAGATAGCTTGCGCGAACAGCTCAAAGATATTCGCTGCCAACATCGCGAACTAGATCAACGTATTGAAGCCATGCAAACGCAGCTATATGCCGATTCGTTAGAATTAAAACGTTTAAAGCAGCGTAAATTGAAGCTAAAAGACATGATTGTTCGCTTAGAAAGCCAACTAATTCCTGATTTAAACGCCTAATATGATTGATTTATATCAGTTTCCCAGCGCTTTCGGCATTGCCAACATCAGCCCTTTTTGCATGAAAGTGGAAGGTTTCTTACGCATTGCGGAAATCCCCTATCAAGTCGTCACCATTTCAGATGCCCGTCAAGCGCCCAAAGGCAAACTGCCCTTTATTCGCGATAATGGCGTAGCAATTGCGGATAGTGAGCTCATCATGGATTATTTGGAAAGCAAATATGACTTTCAGGTCGATGGCCACTTAGATAGCTTACAAGCAGCAAGCCAACATGCGTTTATCCGTATGTTAGACGAGCACGTGTATTGGGCGCTGATTTATAGTCGTTGGATGGAAGAACATAACTGGCAAACGTTAAAGCAGCACTTATTTGGGCATATTCCACCGCCAGTCAGCACCGCACTTGCCGCTAAAACCAAATTCAGTATCCGCCAACAACTGCATCAACAGGGCTTGGGCAGACATAATCGCGAGGAAGTGTATCGTAAAGCCGAAAAGGATTTACAAGCGCTGTCGGTGTTATTAGGCGATCGCAAATGGTTTGGTGGCAATTATATGAGCAAACTCGACTTAACCGCGATTGCTTATCTTGCCAATATTCTGATTGATAAAATGCCTAG
>CAZMQC010000016.1:10341-15602 GCA_964568295.1 uncultured Spongiibacteraceae bacterium
TCGACTTAACCGCGATTGCTTATCTTGCCAATATTCTGATTGATAAAATGCCTAGTCCGCTTTCTGATGCGGTGAAGAAACTAGGCAATTTAGAAACTTATTTTGTGCGGGCTAATCGCATTGTGTTTGCCGATTTAGAGCAAACTGACTAGCTTATTAGCGCACAGCTAACAGCGCTTGCTCAATCGCTGCGAAATTAGGCAATAAAACTTTCTCATCATCAAGATTTGCCCACATCTTCGCCGCCGCATTATCTTCAATGCTATCGCTGTTTTCGACCAAGCGTGATGAATCAATACGCTGCATACGCGGTGTTTCAAGTGCAACGAATGCCCAATAAGGCATATCATTACGATGTTGCAGCCCATGCACCACTAAAATTTTTAAGTTATTGCTTTGATTAAATGCCGCTTGATGATTCAATTTTTCTAACGAAATCAGCGGGACTTGCACGCCGCGCCAATGAATTTCACCTAAATACCAATCTTGCTCTGAGTTGTTCTCGGTTGTTGCGCTTTGATATTCAATGATTTCTGCCACTGCATCGCTAGGTAATACAAATGTTCGCTCAAAAACGTTTACAGAAAGTACAACCATTGAGCTGTTAGATTGTTTGTTGTCTGTCATGATGCACCTTTAATTTTAAAACTTACCGTGGCGATTATTCAGTTGCTTGGCTAATTCCTGCGCTGTACCAATATATTTAACCGCTTCTTTTTTAATCACTGCTTCTGGCATAGCAGGGCAAACGCATTCACTGGGTTTCTGCGCCCACACTGGGATTTTATCTTTTAATGCGATGGAGGTATTAGCGCCGTCATCACACATGCCGCTAAACATAATGACCCCCATCTTTTTGACAAAATGGTCAGCAATATTTTCAATCGCTTGATCAATATTCGGCGTATAGGGTTTATCCCAAGTTTTGTCGGCAAAAATATGAATACGTCCGCGTCCATCTACTTGAGTAAGATTGTGTGAGGGATAGACCATCACTGTTCCTCGGCGCAAACACTCGCCATCGGCTGCGTACTGCACTTTAAAACGGCTATTTTTACCCACGACATTGGGTAACATTTTATCGAAATTTGCTTCGATATGTTGGGTATAAACAAAGGCAACTGGTAAATCGGGATGAATGTTAGCCAGAAAAACACGCACTGCCTCTGGCCCGCCCAACGATGAAGCCAATACCCAAACTTCTTTAAAACTTTGCGCATCAATCGCTTCAATACTGATAGGAATGGTTTTCTCGGTTTCAGTTGGCAGCGACTCAAAAGTATTACTGAGCTTTTTGGTTAGATTGTTTTTCCATTGCTCATAATGCACGCGATTATCTTCGCTGGGCATATCATCCGCTAGAAAAACTGGCGCATGTGACCATTCATTCAGCTGGTCAAATACTTCCGCTGCGCGCTCACTCACCACCACCCACAAAGTAGGGCGCAGCGGCGAGGATTCAAATACTTGATCTGCGGTTAGCGTGTAGGTAATAGGCTGTCGCAGCTGGGCAAGAATGGTGCGCAGCTGCATGGTTGCCAGCGGATTGTCGGTGACGAGACCGACGGTATGAGCCATAGCGACACCTTTACCTAGTTACACCATTTACGCTTGCAAGATCTCAACGCCAGTTAAATCACTAATTACTTGTAGCAATTCGCTTTCTTGGAACGGCTTACCTAAATAGCGGTTAGCGCCTAGCGATAGCGCACGCTCGCGGTGTTTTTCACCCGTACGCGAGGTAATCATAGTAATAGGGATATGTTGTAAGCGGCTGTTGTGGCGCACGCGATTAACAACCTCAAAGCCATCCATACGTGGCATCTCAATATCAAGCAACATAATATCAGGCAGCTGTTCGAGCTCTTGTAGCTGAGTAATCGCATCCAAGCCGTCTTTGGCTAAAATCACTTCTAAGCCGTACCGCTCTAGCAAACGCGAAGTAACTTTTCGCACCGTAACTGAGTCGTCCACCACCATAACGCGGGTAACTTTGTCTTCAACTGGCGCGACATAGCTTTCTTTCGCCATAGCATCGGCTTCGCTGAGTAAGCCACGGGAAATATCGCTACGAATAAGCGCCATCATATCGAGAATGATAACCACACTACCGTCACCCAGTACAGTTGCGCCGCTCAAACCTTGCACCATACCAAACTGCGGTCCTAGCGATTTTACAACGACCTCGCGGCTACCGAGCAAGCGGTCAACTTGTACCGCAACGGTATAATCCGCACTGCGAATTAAAATCACAGGTAAAGGCGTAATCACATCTTCAATTTTGGCAGGGCCACGGTTGAGTAGCGTACCTAAATAGCGTAGGTGATAGGATTGCCCCGCATAATCAAATAACGGCGCATCCGGTTGGTAATAGGCTTCTAATTCATATGGACTAACACGCACAATACCTTCGATACTGGTTAGCGGAATAGCAAAAGTATCGTTGCCAATACAAACCATCAATGCACGGTTAACCGAAACCGTGAAAGGTACACGAATAGTAAACGTTGAACCTTGCCCTTGAACCGAGTTAACGTCGATAGAGCCGCCCATTTGTTTGATTTCGCTGCTGACAACGTCCATGCCCACGCCACGTCCTGAAATCTGTGTGACTTGTTGTGCGGTTGAGAAGCCCGCGTGCATAATAAACTGCATGATTTCGTGGTCACTAATCGAAGCACCTTCCACCATTAAACCACGCTCAATTGCTTTTTTGCGTACTGCGGCTAAGTTGATGCCTGCACCGTTATCACGCAAGCGCAATACCACCTCGCCACCTTCGCGACTTAACGATAATACGATTTTACCCGTTTCATCTTTGCCATTTTTCTTACGTAATTCAGGCAATTCAATACCATGGTCAACCGCGTTTCTAAGCATGTGCTCTAAGGGCGCCACCATTTTTTCCAGAATAGTTCTATCTAATTCGCCTTCGGCGTTTTCCACCACGAAATCAACTTTCTTGCCCACTTCTTGTGAAATTTGTCGAACGATACGGCGCAGACGCGGCACCATGCGTGAAAACGGTACCATCTGAAAGCGCATTAGGCCTTCTTGCAACTCGGTATTAACCCGCGCTTGTTGTAGCAACAGGGTTTCCATATCGCGCATTTTATGGGTAAACGTCGCGCTCAAGTCGTCAATATCTGAAGCTGCCTCAATCAAGGACTTCGATAACTGCTGCATGTGCGAATAACGGTCCATTTCCAGCGGGTCAAAGCTTTCTAAGCCTTCGACGTTAACCTGCTCTTGGCGGAAAGTAATTTGCGCCTCTGTTTCAATTTCTAAGCGACGTAGCTGCGCATGTAAACGGTCAACCGTCATGTCCATATCGTCTAGCGAGAAACGTAATTCGCTCATTTGCTCTTCTAAGCGTGAGCGGCCAATAATATTTTCACCAGCAAGGTTGATAAGATTTTCTAACAATTCAGGCTGAATTTTAATGGCTTCACGCGCGGCGCGTTGCTGCTCTTTATTAAACGAGTCAATGAAGTTTTTCGTCGCTTCAATCGCAGCCTGCGATACCTCGCCCATATCAATATTGGCGCGGATAGGTACAACATTGCTGATAACCGTGGGTTTGTCTTGCTCAGCAGCGCTAGCAGCTTGCGCAACGTCTAGGGCGGCAAGCGCAGGTGTAATCGCAGCCACTAATACACTGAGCTGCTCATGATAGCCCTGCATTTCATCAATAAAATTATCTTGCTGAACGCTATTGTCACGCTCGCTATTGATAATAAAGGTTTCAAAGTCGTGGCTGGTATCACCGATTTCTTTAATACCCACCATACGCGCACCACCTTTTAAGGTGTGCAGTAAGCGTTTCAACTCTTCCAACTGACCAAGGTCAGCACTGTCGCGCAAGAAGTTAGCGATGGCTTCTTCAATGCCTTCGGTTTGCTCTTTGGCTTCATCAATAAACAGTGCCAAGAGGTCTCTGTCAACGTTCGCATCAAGCTGAATTTTGCCTGCAAGCTCATCTTGTTCGCTTGTAGTAGCGGGTGTGCTTGGCTCAGATATAACTTGTGCTGCAATTGGCGCTTGCTCGATCTCTGGCACTTCGGTGATCTGTACTTCAATACTTGCAGCGGCAGGTGCAGTTTGTGCTGCCGTGCCTGATGCCAAGAAATCAACCATAACTTGGACAGCATCTTGATATTGCTGTAGCTGGCTAACGAAGTGACCATCAAATTGTTGTGTCGCTTCGGCGTGCTCAATCATGGTCTCATAGTCATGACTTAAATCGCCAAGGCTGGTTAATTCCGCCATACGCGCACCACCTTTAATGGTGTGCAAAATGCGTTTTAAGCTGTCGGTCCTGTGGTTTTCTAAACAATCCGTTGCAGCACTTTCAAGCTCAGCAGCAAGCTCAAGCAACTCTTCCATAAAAATCGAAATCGTTTCTTGATCGGCTTGCGTGTATTCTTGTTGCAAACGTTCAAGATCAGCAACAATGTTTGTAGCTTGGCTAGGTGCTTGTTCAATAGATTCCGCTTCAGGCGCCACCAATTCAACATCATCAATCTCAGCCAGTGGTTCAGCTTGCGTGCCTTGCGCTTGCGACATAGCCGCTATCTGCATAGCTTGTTCAAGCGTACCGTGCGATAAAGCAAAATCAATTAATTGCGCGATTTTTGCTTGATATTGTTCCATATTGGCAAAAAACGCAGAATCAAATTGCTTATGTGGCTCTGCTTTTTCCAGCATAGTTTCAAAATCGTGCGTCACATCGCCTAAAACTGATAGCTCGGCTAAACGCGCACCGCCTTTAAGCGTATGCAAAATACGCTTCATCTCGGCAACAACCTTCATCTCAATCGACTGTTGTTGCAATGCGTCGGCAACAATTGGATCAAGTTGTTCAAATAGCTCGCCAGCTTCCTCAAAGAAAATTTCTAATAATTCTTCTTCTGCATTAGCCAATTGCTGAGCAAATTGAACAATGTAGGCATCGTGATGAACATCCGTTGCAATGACAGTTGTTGCAGCAATATCGTCCGCCTCATCATCCGCAGTGTCTTCATCGGCAGCAACGCTTTCAACTTCAACAACTATTTGCTCAATCGGTTCTTCTAACGTAATAACTTCGTCACTTTCTTCAACAATGGGTTCAACAACATCTGCAATGGCAACACTTTCAATCGTTTGCTCTGCAAGTGGTTCAGGAATTAAGAAGGCAAATGGCTCAAATAACTGTGCTAATAATGGCTGATTTAGCTCAACCAATTGTTGCGCAGCAATAATGTCCATCATGTCGTCCA
>CAZMQC010000016.1:15702-16844 GCA_964568295.1 uncultured Spongiibacteraceae bacterium
GGCTGATTTAGCTCAACCAATTGTTGCGCAGCAATAATGTCCATCATGTCGTCCAGCTCATCTTGCGCTTGGTTGGCAAGCTCAAAATAACCAGATGGAATTTGTTGCGCGGTGTAACCGCTGGCTTGTTGATAGAAACTTGCTGCAGCATCCGCAATTTGCGCAACTTCAGGATAATTCGCTTGAGCAGCGGTTTCAGCCAAGGTTTGCATACTATGCACAAGGTCTAAGTGTTGCTGCGCATCCAAACCGTCTTGCTGCCATTGTGCGAGTAGATCCGCACCCTCGGTTAAACTATCCAGCGCTTTTGACAGCAAGGCGGTATATTTATCAGCCAAACCATCCGTTTCAGCAGCAACATCTTCTTGCGTTGCCAATCTAGCAACGTGCATTTGCTGAATTTCGTTGATAAGTTGCTCTTGTCCTTCAACCGCTCGGTCTTTGCCTTGGCGTAACGCATTAAGCTGCTGCTGTAACGCATCACAGGTTCGGATAAACAACGCCAGCATATCGGCATCAACAAGGCTATGAAAATTAGCCATGTCTTTGACAAACGATTCAATATGAGTGGCTAACAAGGCGATATTATGCACTTCCGCCATGTGCGCACTGCCTTTTAGGGTATGCAATGCACGCTGTAATTCGGTAGAAACTTTAACATCATCGTAACCAAGATTGATATTTGCTAAGAACTGCGCAAACGCTTCGATATGGGTTTCAGCTTCGCTAATGAAAATCTCAATTAATTCAGTATCAAATACACTGTCTGCATCGTCAGCTTGTTCAAAAGCAACAGTTTCAACAACAACTGGCTCAATCGAAACACTTTCTTCAACCTGAGGTTGCTCCTCAGCCATATAAACGCGACCTTCCCACTCTGCATCGGCACGGTCAATAACAGGTTTAAGCGCGGCAATAGGATAAGGCGTACCTTGTTCTAGGGCCTGTAAGATCGACGGAACAGTGTCGATTGCATCTTGAATAATAGCAATGCAGTTATCGTTGATTTTGGCCAAGCCATCACGCACTTTGTTCAACATGCGCTCTACCGACCAAGCGAAATCGCCCATGTGCATAGCGCCAACCATACGTCCCGAACCTTTTAGTGTATGGAAACCGCGACGAATATCGAGTAAGGCATC
>CAZMQC010000017.1:0-1157 GCA_964568295.1 uncultured Spongiibacteraceae bacterium
TATCGCCTGATTGTTTGAGGGTAAAAAAACTTTCTTGCCCGCCACCTAAAATAACTTCATCGCCGTCCATTTGCAGGCGTAACTCAATAGTGCTTGGTAAGGTTTCGGCTTTAAAATCTTCGTTACTGTATTCTTTCCATTCTTGTGCTGAACTATCGAGAATCAACCATGTATAGCGATAAAAATCGCCATCAATCTCACTTTCCTTGGTAAAATGCAGCCCCAACTGGGATTGGGTAATCACTGCTTCTTCAACCGCTGCATTCATGGCATTGTACAAGTAACGAGCGGTTGAACGTAATTGCTGAGAATGCCCTGCTGTGCCAACCGACACCATAACAACCGCTGCTGCAACGCCCACCAAAACCACAACGGCAAGCAGTTCAATTAAGGTAAAACCTTGTTGGCGTTGCATCATACTCTCAATTAGTTATTGGTTTCCCAGTTGCCAATATCCGCATCTTGATCTTCACCACCTGGAACACCATCGCGCCCGTAGGTGATAATATCAAAATCGCCATGATCGCCAGGGCTAAGATAAACGTATTCGCGCCCCCATGGATCTTTCGGCAAACGGTCTAAATAACCATCTTTTTTAAAGTTTCTTGGCTCTGGCGCAATTGAAGTTTTAGTAACCAGCGCTTCTAAGCCTTGCTCGGTAGTCGGATAGTTGAAATTATCCAGCTTATAGAGCTTTAAAGCGGTCTCAATCGACTTCATATCGGTTTTGGCTTGTTGAATTAAAGCCTTGTCCACATTACCCATAATTTGCGGGGCAACTAAACTGGCTAAAATCCCTAGAATAACAATCACAACCACTAGCTCAATTAAGCTAAAACCTTGCTGATAACGATGTTTCATACGCACTCCTGACAACCTTAAATTAACGAGTTCATTTGAATAATAGGTAATAATACCGCCAATACAATCAATAAAACAAAAAACGCCATAAACACAATCAGTACCGGCTCTAAAATAGCCATCATAGTACCCAAGGTCATTTCCAATTCGCGCTCTTGGTTTTGCGCCACACGTCCTAGCATGGTTTCTAATTCACCACTGGCCTCACCGCTGGCAACCATGTGTACTAACATGGGCGGGAATTGCCCTGATTTAGCTAGAGCTTTGTTAAAACTACTGCCTTCTTGCACATCTTG
>CAZMQC010000017.1:1257-10923 GCA_964568295.1 uncultured Spongiibacteraceae bacterium
CCAAGCCAACACGGCTAAACCAATACCCACGTAAAGACCATAAGCCACCATAAAATCACTGATGGCAATCAGCGCCTTGGTTAACCCCGGCAATTCCGCATCGCTGTTTTCAAAAATTTTCACTAATTTTGGTACCACTGCCACCATTAAAGCGGTAATCGCGCCTAAAGCAATAAACACCAAAATAATGGGATAAATCATCGCCATTTTGATTTTTTGCTGGGTATATTGCGAACTTTCGGTATAGTCTGCCAAACGTTCTAATACCTGCCCCAAAAAGCCTGCATGTTCGCCCGCCTTAATCATGGCGATATACATATTGCTAAAAGTGCGTGGGAATTCTTCTAGCGCATACGCCAAGGTATGCCCTTCCACTACTTTAGAACGCACTTCTAATACCAAGCTTTTAATCGACTGTTTGGAGGTTTGGTCAGCAACCGCCTTCAGCGCCTCATCTAATGGTAGGTTGGACTGTACCAAGGTCGCTAATTGCCGAGTAAATAAAGACAGTTCGGTGGTATTTAATGAAGCTTGCCGAAATTGCCAACTTTTCTTGTCGCGCTGCTTTTTATCTGATTGCGCGGTAATGTCAACCTCAAGCGGTTTTAAGCCCTTTTCTTTGAGCAATTGTCGAACATGGCGCGCCGAATCACCCTCTAAGACACCCTTAACCTTTTTACCCTTGCCATCCAAGGCTTGATAACTAAACGCTGCCATTAGCCAACCGTTACCCGTAACACTTCTTCTAAGGTGGTTACACCATTAAGCACTTTGCGACGACCATCATCGCGAATGGACGGGCTTTGCGTACGCGCATAGCTAGTTAATTCTTGCTCGGAAGCGCGGCTATGAATCAAGCGGCGAATATTCTCATCCACCGCAATAAACTCATAAATACCCGCACGACCTCGATAACCTTGATAATTACAATGGCTACAACCTTTGGCACGATAGAATGCCACTGTTTCTTGCGTATCAATCGCCAACAAGGCTTTTTCTTCATCGGTCGGCGTATAAGCTTCTTTACATTCCTGACACAACACGCGCACCAAGCGCTGCGCCATCACCGCCACTAGGCTGGAAGAAATCAGAAACGGCTCAATACCCATATCTTGCAAGCGGGTTATCGCGCCAATCGCGGTATTGGTATGCAAGGTGGACAATACCAAGTGCCCAGTCAAACTGGCTTGCACCGCAATTTCAGCAGTTTCAACATCACGAATTTCCCCGATCATTACCACATCTGGGTCTTGCCGCAAAATAGCCCGCAAACCGCGCGCAAACGTCATATCAACCTTGCTATTGACTTGGGTTTGACCGATACCTGGTAGTAGATATTCAACGGGATCTTCAATCGTCAGAATATTGCGACTACTGTCATTAATATGGCTCAAACCCGCGTATAACGTGGTTGTTTTACCAGAACCCGTTGGCCCCGTCACCAAAATAATACCGTGCGGCATCGCTAATACTTTCTTAAAGCCGCTTTCCACGTAGTCGCCCATGCGCAACTGCGCTAACTCTAGCTGCCCCGCTTGTTTGTCTAACAAACGCAGCACAATACGCTCGCCGTGCGCGGTTGGGTTGGTGGATAAACGAATATCAATTGCGTGGCCTGCAATCCGCACCGAAATACGGCCATCTTGCGGAATACGTTTTTCAGCAATATCCAGCTTCGCCATAACTTTCAAACGCGAAATTAAAAGTGGCGCTAACATGCGTTTAGGTTTTAAGACTTCGCTTAACACGCCATCGACGCGAAAACGCACCACCAAGTTGGTTTCAAAGGTTTCAATATGAATATCAGAGGCTTTTTCGCGTACCGCTTGCGACAAGATTGCGTTAATCAAACGAATCACAGGCGCATCATGCTCGGCTGCCATTAAGTCACTGGTTTCTGGAATTTCGTCAGCTAGACGGCTTAAATCCATATCCGCGCCAATATCTTCTGCGGCTTGCGCTGCTTCGTTAGAGGAACGCTGATAAGCCAAACTTAATTGCGCTTGAAACGCTGCATCGCTTAATAATTCTGTCTGAAAGCTGCGTTGCACAACGCGCTGCACTTCTGCCAATACACTCGGCTTTAATCCTGTTTTGTAGCACAGCGTTAAACCTTGTGGCTTATCCGCAAGAAAAACGCCGTTTTCAGAAGCGAACGCATACGGCACTTGTTGCCAAACTTTATCAGGCAGCTCCGCATTCAGACTATCGTCGCTCAAAACCGTCTCACTCCTGCTCATTAACAGACTCTACGGTTTGTAAATCTTTAGCACGACTAATTTGTTTTTCCCAATCGGGCAAAATGGGTAACAAATTATCATCAAATAAATCTAAGCCACGCGCATGTTTGATTTTTTGAATATCACGAATGTACTGGTATTTCTCTTTTGATAGGTTCTGCAAACTTTCGGAGCTACGTACCACTGTTGGACGAATAAATACCATCAGGTTTTTCTTGCTAACCGTTGTTTTAGTTTTCTTAAATAAACGTCCTAACAGTGGCAAATCACCTAACACGGGCACTTTGCTCACCACTTCTTGTACATCGTCTTCAATCAAACCACCCAACACAATAGTTTCGCCATCTTTAGCATTGACCGTGGTTTCAATACGACGCTCATTGGTTACTACGTCAACTGTACTTTGCTCAGACGCTGCTAAACCCGATACTTCTTGTACAATTTTCAGTGTAATTTGCCCGCCATCATTGACATGCGGGGTAACTTTTAAAGTAATACCAACGTTTTTACGCGAGATAGTTTGGAAAGGATTGCCCGGATTGGTACTGCTAGTCCCCGTTGAGGTATAGCTACCCGTTACAAACGGTACTTCCTGCCCCACCACAATTTGCGCTTCGTTGTTATCAAGCGTCATCAAACTTGGGGTTGACAAGATATTAGTTTCGCCCGTGGTTTCTAAGGCGGTTAAGATGGCGGCAAAACTATTGCCTTTCGGGTTAAAATCCAAGCCTCCCCAAATAGCACCTGGCAAACCAGCCAGCGCTGAAGCCAAACCTTGCACCGCTTTTTCATCATCGTTATTAAATGCACCCTGCGCCACACCTGCCAAGCCACCCGAATGATTACTGCCGCCAAAGCCATTTTTCAAATCAGCAAACATGAAATCTACGCCTAAATCGCGTAGATTACCTTGAGTAACTTCAACAATAATCGCTTCGACCATTACTTGCGCGCGCGGTACATCCAAGCGTTCGATAATCGCTTGCAAACCTTCCATCACATCAGACTGCGCGGTAACAATTAGCGAGTTGGTTGCTTCGTCGGCTTCAATAGATGCGCCCGCTGCGCCTGCAGCCTTTTTCGCTTGTGCCGTTCCTGTATCTAACCTTGCCATATTTTGCGAAACTTTAGACAAAATAGGGGCTAGGTCTTTAGCACTGGCATGTTTCAAATAAATAACCTTGGCGTTACCCACACTTTCTAACGCTGTATCAAGTTGCGAAATCAGCACCAACGCTTTTAAGCGCGCCTGCCCGCTACCACTCACTAAAATACTATTACTACGTGTTTCAGCCACTAAATTAACACGATCTTCCGCAGCGGTTTTATCTGCTTTAGCAGGGTTAACCACTTGATTTAAAATGCCCACCAACTCATCGGCTGCGGCAAATTTCAATTTAACCACTTCGGTTTCTTGGTGAGTAGCCTTATCAAGTTGAGCAATAATTTCAATCAGCTTTTGGATGTTTTCACGGGTGTCCGACACAATAATTGCGTTGGTATCTGCGTAAGCAGCCATGTGTCCTTCTTGCGGCACTAACGGACGTAAAACTGGAATTAACTTAGTGGCGCTGATATTTTCCAGCTCAAATACACGAGTAACGTATTCAGCATTGGGAAAACCGCTTGAAACCACAGGAATTGGCTGGGTACGCACGGTTTTATCCGACACAATACGCAAAGTGTTATCGTTTTTAATCGCAGTAAAGCCATTCATGCTTAAAACTGACAAGAACAAATCATACAACTGCCTACGATTAACAGGCTCCTGCGAAATCACCTGAATATTAGCACGAATTTTAGGGTCCATAATCACCGTATAACCCGTGGTATCGGCAACAAATTTGATCAATTCCTTAATGTCTGCGTCTTTAAAATTCAGCGTATAAAGCTCTTCTTCAGCATAGCTTAACGAGGAGGCCGCCACTAGTAATGACAACGTCAACAACCAGCGTTTAATAATTTTTATCCCTAGAATATTGCTTTGCATAATGGTTAAAACGCCTTATTAATCGGTTAAACCTACGATAATGGTTAAATCCTCACCGCCTCGCTTAATCGACAGCGAAGCGTGTTGTGCGGTGCGTAATTGGTTATATATTTCCATTGCCTGCGATGGATCATCAAGCATAACGCCATTCACTGACGTAACAATATCGCCGCTTTGTAAGCCAAAATCGGCAAACTGTTTGCGATCTCTACCCGGTCTAATCGAGTAGCCAATCACATTCCCAGCGTTATCACGCGCCATTGAAATACGAATAACATCCGCTAATGACATCGGGTTATCCATTAACTGCCTGCGATAATCACTTGCCATAGCGGTCAAACGTCGATTTTCACGTTGATCAACCGTTCTTGTATTGGCATTTTGCACAGGCTCAGCTACTTTTTGTATCGTTGCACGCTCTGACTGACTTTTTCGCTCATTTTCATCGTATAACAGCAAGGCCTCTAAACTGCCACGGTTATCAATCAACACACGGTCACGCAAAACCCGTGATAATTTAACATTTTGCCCAACGGGAATCGCTTGCCCTACCCGATAAAGCTCCGCTTTATTAGAGCTTTCAATAATGGCATAACTATCATCGCTGCTACTTGCCTGCATTAAACCAAGTAACTTCAGTTGTAAACGCGTTTCTTTTGCGTCGGCGGCATCGTCATCACTGACTTGTTCAGCTTTAGCTTCTGCAACTTCTTGCACTAGTTCACTGGAGGCTTGACCGAACAAATGCCAAGACTGCATTCGGTCAACGTCAATAATGGTTTTTTCTTTGGTTTTATTGGAAGGCGATGCTAAGTTTTGACTCAGCGACAACATACTGGGCGTTAACGTGCTTTGCGGCTGAGGATACACACGCCAAAACACATCTGCCGCCATCGACAAAACCCAAACCGCAGACAACATGGTCGCCGCCGTTCGGATATGCGCAGTAGGCAAGCGTTGACTCAAGGTCAATAGATTCGCTAGAAAATTTTGGCTATTAATCCAATCGGGCACTCGGCCACCCTCAGCTGACTAAAAACAGTTCGACCACACAACGGCAAGAAACACTCAATTTTATTATTAAGAAGACGCTTCGCCACTCGTTAATTTCTTAAACGGGTAACATTGTACCGTTTCTCTGAGTTGTCTCTGCTGCGACCAATCGTTACAAACCGCTCATTCTACAATGAATAACGCGGTTACTGCCAGTCAAATGCTAAGGTTAGCCCGCCAGATTACGCATTAATAAGCCAAATCGGTAATCGGCATCCGTTGAAACTGGAATACGCACCTTATGCCCCGATCCAGGTGCGCGCTCAACGCTTTGCCCTGTTAAGCTCTCCATCGCTGATAATTCAAAATGCCAATTGCCCTGCGGCGTCATTAATTCCATCTTATCCCCTACAGCAAATTGATTTTTCACATCCAAATTCAACCAAGCATCGCCGGGGCTGTAGTCAAAAATATCAGCAACAAACTGTTGATGCAAAGACTGCGAGTTACCTGTTTCATAGTTTTGATGATATTGCGGTTTATGGCGACGATAAAACCCTTCGGTATAACCGCGATGCGCCAGACTATCCAACATGCCCATCAAGCTACTATCAAACGGCTGGCCCGCAACCGCCAAATCAATTGCTTTACGATACGCCTGCACCGTTCTTGCCACATAAAAATGCGACTTGGTGCGCCCTTCAATCTTCAACGAGTGCACACCCATTTGCGCCAAGCGTTCAACATGCTCAATCGCCCGCAGATCTTTGGAGTTCATAATATAAGTGCCGTGCTCGTCCTCAAAAGCAGGCATATATTCACCGGGGCGGCTTTTTTCTTGCAACAGAACCACCTCATCAAAATTCTGTTGCGAATCAACCGCAATAATATCGCCTTCCGCTGTTTCTTGCGCATCATGCACCTGATAATTCCAGCGGCACGCATTAGTACACGTACCCTGATTCGGATCGCGCTGATTCATATAACCCGACAGCAAACAACGCCCTGAATAAGCCATACACAAAGCACCATGTACGAACACCTCTAGCTCCATAGCGGGTACTTTTTGCCGTATCTCCTCAATTTCATCAAGCGATAATTCACGCGACAAAATCACCCGTTGCAAACCCTGCCTTTGCCAATACTCAACGGTTTTATAATTCACCGCGTTGGCTTGTACCGACAAATGAATCGGCATATCTGGCCACTCATCTTGGATCATCATAATCAAACCAGGATCCGACATAATCAAAGCATCCGGCCCTAACTCGATGAGTGGGCGCATATCATCTAAGTAAGTTTTTAACTTGCTATTATGCGGGGCGATATTAGAAACAATATAAATTTTCTTGCCTAGGCTATGGGCGTAATCAATACCCTTTTTCAGTGTTTCTAACTTACTGAATTCATTATTGCGAACACGCAAACTATAACGTGGCTGCCCTGCGTAAACCGCATCAGCGCCATAAGCAAAGGCATACTCAATGTGTTTTAGACTACCCGCAGGCGCAAGCAATTCAGGAGAAAGCATCATCATACCCACTTTAAAATGGGGCAGACTAACAAAACGAGTCGAATAGTGCTTTGAGACAAATCAAGAGAGAAGCAGCAAGTTGAGAGTTAGCTTGCTCTCAACTCACAAAAGATAAGCGCTTTAAGCGCCCAGCGTATCAGCCAATCGACTTTAACGTGCCTTTTGGCAAAATCGCAGCAATCGCGGATTTTTGAAAGCGTAACTCAACGTTATCAGCCACTTTCAAAACAATATAAGCATCTTCAATCTTACGTACTTTACCGAGCAAGCCAGCATGAGTGCTTACTTCATCGCCCACCTCTACCGCATCGAGCATATTTTTATGTTCTTTTTGGCGTTTTTGCTGTGGACGAATCAAAACAAAATAAAACACCACTAGCATGAACACAATCATGCCCACTTGAATCAAACCATCCGCCTGACTTGTTTGTGCTTGCGCGTGCGCTTCAGGAATTAACCAACTCAACATACTCACCACCTCTTAAAAAATAGCGGCTGATTATAGCCGTTTATCGGTTTATCGCTATGGTTTTTTTCCTTTAAAGCCATAATAATTTTCAACAATCTTACCTGGTTTATGGCTATACATTTCTTGATAGCGCGCAATCTCAGTTTCTGCGTCACCATCGGCTTTCTCAATCGAAAAAATGCCAAGCTCTTTTTGCTGGTAATCCAAATAAACCAACACCAGTGGAATATCCGCACCCTTCGCCATGTGGTAAAAGCCGCTTTTCCACTTTTCCACTGGCTTGCGCGTACCTTCGGGTGCAATTACAACTAATAACTCATCACTATTATTAAAACGCTGCACCATCTGCTCAACAAAGTTTTGGCTCTCGCTACGATTAATGGGGATTCCGCCTAGCCAATACATTAGACCACCGAATGGTCCTTCGAACAGGGTGTGTTTAGCAATCCAACGAATATCTAAGCGCCAAATTAAAATTCCTGCCAGCATTAAAACAAAATCCCAATTACTGGTATGAGGCGCACCAACAATAATAGCTTTTTGCACTTGCGGCGATTGCACTGGAATTTTCCAACCGCACAGTTTAGTCACTGCTAGCGCCAACGCGCGCAATGCAGGTTGAATAATCGGTGTTGTCAGTAAGGTTTTTGCCATGCGCCCTCCGTCCTACAAAAAAAACATCTAAGCTATTTAGACTAGCTTAGGGGTTTTTATCATAAACTATGGCCATTGTTGCCACAAATGTTGAATATCGCTCGGTGCCAGTGTTTTTTTCGGTTCAGTATCCGTGCCTAAATATAAAAAACCTGTAATGGCTTCATGATCATCTAATCCCAAACTCTGTTTTAGATGCGAATGCTCTGTCAAAACACCTGTGCGCCAAATACCGCCATAACCTAAAGCGTTCGCCGCCAACAACAAGCCATAAGCTGCGCAACCTGCGCTAATATGCTGCTCAATTTCCGGTACTTTGACATGTGTTTGCAAACAAGCAATCACAGCAATAATCATTGGCGCGCGTAATGCCTTGTTAGCAACTTCAGCAAGCTTATCCTGTTCCGCTTGAGGATTAGTTTGTGCGTAACTAGCCGCCAAAACAGCGCCCAGACGTTGCAAGCCTTCACCTTCAATTACCAAAAAGCGGTACGGTTTGAGCAAAGCATGGTCAGGCGCACGACTAGCCGCTTGCAGCATCGCCTCAAGCTCCGTTTTATTGGGCGCTGGCGCAACCAACTTGCGACTTGATTGTCGCTGCTGCAAAAAAGATAAAATATCTGACATTAGAAGAGCTTACGCAAACGCTTGATATCCGCTGGCGTTGGACTGGTATTGGTTTCATAAAAATATTTAACCGCCAAAGCCACATCGCGAATTTGCCCTTGTACAATCGGCGCAATCAGCAAACTATCTAGCAACTGCCCAAACGCACCTAACGGAAAACGATAGCCCATAATTGCGGTAAACTCAGTTTTGCCCTGCCCTGCATCGGCCAAACGGTAAATAAAATAAGCATCAGGAAACGGCTTAGCTTTTGCGCCATCATGTAAACGCAGTTTTAAACCATAACCTTCATTCCATTCAGTCACGGTTTCATCTAACGCCATCATTTTCTTAAACACGCGGCGACTAGCACCTACACCGCTTTTTTGCTCGGTATGAAATTCAGTACGAATAACCCCTGGCACATATTTATGCGGCACGGTAATGTCTTGCATGATTTGCCAGCACTGCTCGCGCGTCAAATCAATCACCACTTTATAAACAACTTCTCTACTCATAAATTTCTCAATTAATCGTTCAACAATTTTGCATAAGGCGATTGCACATCTAAAGAAACGGCTTGTTCAAAACCGGTAATATTCATGCTATCTGGATTGAACTGCACATCATCGCCATCACACACTTGGTAGTCGAAACGATAAATGGTTTCTGCTTTACCTGCAAGCGCAGCGGCATCATAAGCTGCTGCAGCTTCGGCCACTTTTTCATTGCGCTGTTTGTATTGTGCCAGATCGCTGGCTGAATAGCGTTTAGCCAACATTTTTTCAACGATATGCGGCGCTAATAAAGTTGCAGTCGCATTATTACCGCCAAAGCCTTTCGCATTAATAATGCCAACATCCAAACCTTGCTTACCCACTTCCACATGCTGCATTGGCAAGTTTAAATGGCTGTGATGTACGTCATCGGCAATATGATCAATCGTAGTGATACCAGGGAAAACACCACTGTGCCAGATACCCAACGAGCTAACAATTTGATCACCAGCGGCACAACCAATCGAATGCCCTAAGTAGCTTTTGACAGCGCCTGTTAACCAATTATCAATACCAAAATATTTCGCTGTTTCATTGATAATATGTGATTCGGTTACGCGGTTTTGCGGTGTACTGGTGCCATGTGCTTGAAAGAACGAACGCTCACGCAAAGCTTTTTCACC
>CAZMQC010000017.1:11023-12900 GCA_964568295.1 uncultured Spongiibacteraceae bacterium
GAGTAACCCTCGATAATCTCAGGCAAAATAGGCGCTTCAGCATTACCAATAATCGCCACACGCGCACGCCCTGATTGAATATCGTGAATACCCATGCGCAAGTTATACAAAAACGAAGCACAAGCACCCATACTGGTTCCAGTGTTACCCACGCTGCCTAGCAGATAGGCATTGATAAAGTCGGCTGGCATTTCGGCAAAACCAAACGGACAATGTTTAGAGGTTACTTTTTTCCCCGTTAAACGCGACATCATCATGCCGCCATTACCGTTAAGGTCAAGCTGACTCATGCCCGAACCTGCGTAAACGCTGATTTGGTCGGGCGCAACATGACGACGTACCACCTCCCAGTCAATACCCATCGACTGCAATGCGTCGGACGCACCATATACCGTCATCGCAATACCACGCGGATGGCTGCGTGATTGATAGGTATTACCCGGATCAAAACCTGTCGGCAACTGCCCCGCAGAACGCACCGTGCTTTGACGCACAGTTTGCGCTAAAAAATCACTTTCGCTGGTAATATCGACCCGTACTTGGCGATTACCTAAATCACTCACCGTCCAGCCTTCTGGCAATTGCTCAGGAATTGCAATCGCTTTAGTAACAAAACTGATTTGACCGTTAGCTGGCGTAATTGGCATTTGCTTATGCCAAATAATGTTTTCAGTATCAAAATGCTCGCTGCCAATCGCACGAATTAAGGTATTAGCTAATAAAAATTCTTTTTCGTTAGCATCGCGCTGCATTAAGGTCGCCAAGGCTTGTAAGGTCGTTGTTTGCGTTTTGCTATCCAACTTATCAAACACTAAACGATGATGCCCATGATGAAACGAACTACGCCCTGCGGCATTAACACCACCAAATCCTACAATAACGGGAAGCTTTACCATAAAAAAATCCGAAAATAGTCGATAAAAATATGCAGCGCATTGTAAACTCTATAAAAAATCAAACAATGCCATAAGCGACAAAATAAACGACAAAAACGACAAAATGAAAACCATTACCTTTTTATTATTCCCACACATGATGGCAAGCAGTATTAGCTTGCCCCTTGAAATGCTCAACGCGGCGGACAATATGCGCAAAAGCTTAAATCGTCATAGTCCTTCGTTGAAAATTCAACTCGCCGCTGAACGTCTTGATAAAATTCCAACCAGTAGCGGTTTTTACATTTTGCCCGACACATTACTGCAAGATGTCAAACCCAGTGATTTACTGCTAATTCCAGGGCTGTGGCGTAATCCCTTAGTAACGCTAAAAAAATCAGCCAAAATAAGTGCATGGATACAACAACATGCCATGCAACATCAACATATTTGCGCGGTGGGCACGGGCAGTAGCTTTCTTGCCGAAGCAGGATTATTAGTCAACAAACCCGCAACCACCCATTGGTTTTATTTCGACATCATGGAAAAGCACTTTCCGCAAGTGCAATGGAAACGCCAGCACTTAATCACCCAAGCCAACCAAGTCTATTGTGCGGGCAGCATTAACTCGGTGGCAGACTTAACTATCCACTTTATCGAGCAAGGATTTTCAAATGCCATTGCCAGACGCGTTGAAAGCCAATTTTCACCTGAAATTCGCCGTGCCTATGATATGAATTTATTTGACGGCATGGACGCGGGGTTGCACAACGATGAACTCATTGCCAGCGCACAAGCCTATATTCGGCAACATTACGCAGACACTATTGATTTTGACGGTATCGCGCAAAATCTTGCCATTAGCTTACGCACTTTCCAACGTCGCTTCCAAAAAGCCACGGGCTTTACGCCACTAAAATATCAGCAGCATATCCGCATTGCGAATGCGCGCGATTTGCTGCAAAACAGCAATCTCAGCATTCAAGAAATCTCGGAAATGGT
>CAZMQC010000017.1:13000-16236 GCA_964568295.1 uncultured Spongiibacteraceae bacterium
AAAAAGCCACAACAATTGCTGTGGCTTTTCGCTTAGCGCCAATGTGACTATTTGCCCAAACGCGCTAAGTTACCCGGCGTATAAAACTCTTCGCCTTTAATCGCCATTGCGTAATTAGTGGGGCGAGACTGATTGACTAAACGCACCGCAACATAAGCACCCGCTTGTAAATCGTAGTTAAACTGCGAACGCGCGATATAACCTTTTAAATGATAATCATACAAGGTATTTTGAAGACCTACGCGCCACAATTCACCACGCCCATCGTAGGCATCGGTTGCAGCAATCAACCAGTTATCTTCCGCCACATAAAAACGACGCTTAGCGTAAGAGTGGCGCTGCCCTGCTTTAAGCGTTGCTTCAACCACCCACACACGCTGTAATTCATAACGCATATAGTCTGGATTAACAAAGCGCGCTGGCAAGAGTTTTTTGTAATCCACTCCCTGCTCATCAAAACGGTAAGCGTGGTAAGGGATATACAACTCTTTCTTGCCAATCAAGGTCCAATCGTAACGATCCATGGCACCGTTAAAGCCCATGTTGTCGTCAGCCGTCATTAAATTACCTGGTCCTACTGGCAAATCATAACCTGCATCTGGCGCACGTCTAACACGTTTAGTTCCAGGGATATAAACCCATGCTTTACGCGACTCTTTCACCTGATCAAGCGGCTCGTGCACAATTGCCATTTCGCCTTTTTTACGCGAAGGCTCCAACACCTCAAAATAAACCAACGCTGAATTAATCCCCATCTCTTGCACTTTCTTGCCAATTGGGTGATCGCTGTAGGCGTAGGGTGATTCGATAATCATGCTGTTACGATACCTTTCTTGCGTACCTTTAGCATGAACGGCTATATCATCAAATAAAGAATCAGCAACTGGAATAGGTTGGCTAACACGCGCATTCCAAATTACTTCCGCGCCATTTTGCGGAATAGGGAAAGGCAAAGCCCCCGTCATGCTTTGTAAGCCGTCAATACCGCCAACCAATTCGGCATTACCGACGTTCCACTTGGTGCGTGCTTCAAATTGTTCTTGATAACGAAAATCGCGGTGACTTGGGTAAATATCCATACGATAATCAGGATACTTCTTAAACAGCGCAATCATGCCATCGCTAAGTTTGTCGCTATGCTGTTCGTAGTTATCTTTAGTAATCGACAATATCGGCTTTTCATCGGCGTAAGGATCAGGATAAGCAGAGCCGCTGCCTTCATAACGCAAACCACTCGGAACGCCTACGATACTGCCTTTCCAAGCAGGAATACTTCCGTCTTTATTGGCATTAGGGTTAGCGCCTACTGGCGTTAATTCGGTACCGAGTTTTGCCGCCTCAGCTTTGTCAATTTTTTGGTAGGCTTCGGCATAAATTGCGCCAGAAACCAATAGGAACGATAAGCAAGTTCGCTGTAATAATGACTTCATGTAATACCTTTTATTATTATTGATAACTTCTTTAAAATAACTTCGAAAGTATTTTTATTCTCAAAGCTGCAAAAACCAAACTAATGGCTCGTGTATCTAAACAAATTGTTTCTAAGGTTTCAAGCCTCGCGCCTTATCTTTTACTGCCGTGCCTGCCGTTCAGGATAGGTTAATACCGCGTGGGTTGAGCGGACAGGATTAATATCCAAGCCGCCGCGACGAACAAAGCGAGCAGTAACGGTTAATTGCTCTGCTTCGGTAATCGCTAACACATCGTTAAAAATCATTTCCACGCACTGCTCATGAAACCCTTGGTGCAAACGATAAGACACCAAATAGCGTAAAAGTTTCTCTTGGTCTAAACGTTTGCCGTGGCAATCAATAAAAACACTTGCCCAATCCGGCTGCCCCGTTACTGGGCATAGCGAACGAAAAACATGGCTACAAAGCTGTTGATGCCGAACTTCATCGGTTACGCCAAGCAAATGAGCGTTAACATGATAGGCATCGCAAGTAATCGCCTGTTGGTCAATACATAAAAATGCATCGCTTTCACGCACTGGATAATGCGTAACGGGTAGTAATTTAAGTAAAACCTCTGCACCGCAGCAAGCTGACAAATCTTTTTGCATACAGCTTATGACATCGACTTCACTGGTAAACTGGGTTTGATTAAAACTATTCAAATACAATTTAAACGATTTCGACTCAACCAAGTTCGGCGATTCGCAAGGAAAGATAAACTCAGCGATGGCAACTTGCGGCATACCTTGACCATCCAACCAAGACACCTCATACGCAGTCCACACATCAACACCAGTAAAAGGCAAGTTTTGCCCTAAGCCTAAGGCTTGTCGCGTTTCACTACGCGGCACGGCAAACAAAACATCGGGATTGTAAGTAAAAACGTAGTCGGTCGCTTGCCCCAGCGGAATTTGCTTATCCATTAGTGACGCAACCCCTTGCCCGTATTGAGCAAATACATACAAAACCCCGTCGCCAACGCGGTAAATACGCCCATCATGGCAAACGCAAAACCTAAGTGAATATCGGTATGCCCTAAAATGCCATAGCGAAAAGCGTTAACCACATACAAAATCGGATTGAGCTGCGAAACCTGCTGCCAAAAGCTTGGTAATAAATCTAACGAATAAAACACCCCGCCCAAATAAATCAATGGCGTTAATACAAACGTCGGAATGATGGAAATATCATCAAAACTATTGGCGTAAATCGCATTAATCATGCCCAATAATGAAAATAACACCGAGGTAAGCAACACAACGCTAAGCGTAATCCACAGGCTATGAATATGTAATTCGGCAAAAAATAAGGATAACAAACTAACGATCAAACCAACCATTAAGCCCCTGACCACACCGCCAATCACATAGCCCGCCAAAATAATAAAATTCGGTACAGGTGACACTAATAATTCTTCTACATGATGCTGAAACTTCGCACCAAAAAACGATGAAACCACATTAGAGTAGGCATTGGTAATAACCGACATCATAATCAAGCCAGGCACAACAAACTGCATATAGCTGTAATTGCCCATCTCGCCAATGCGCGAGCCGATTAAATTACCAAAAATAATAAAGTACAACGCCATGGTAATCGCGGGCGGCAACAAGGTTTGTAACCAAATCCGCATAAAACGCCGAACTTCTTTAACCACGATGGTCTGAAACGCAATCCATTGTTGATATGCTGTCATCTTACTTATCCTTCTCTACCAGTTTTACAAACAACTCTTCCAAACGCCCTGCCTTATTTCGCATACTCAAAACGCGAACACCCTGT
>CAZMQC010000018.1:0-5699 GCA_964568295.1 uncultured Spongiibacteraceae bacterium
GTCTTAAAAAACCTCCTTCGGGAGGTTTTTTTATTGGACTTTTAGGATGTGGACACTGCCCAGCTTTTATACAGGCCGCATTTGCATAATAAATTTAAGATACAAAAAAGCCACACTAGCAAAACTAATGCGGCTTTTTAAGTGCTGGAAAATTACTCCCAGCTCAATGCGCCACCGGTTTGATATTCGATTACGCGTGTTTCAAAGAAGTTTTTCTCTTTGCGTAAATCCATAATCTCGCTCATCCATGGGAATGGATTTTGCTTGCCAGGGAATTGCTCAGGCAAACCTAACTGCGCTAAACGGCGGTTAGCAATGAATTGCAAGTATTCTTCCATCATCGCAGCGTTCATGCCTAATACGCCGCGCGGCATACTTTCTTTAGCAAAAGCGATTTCCAAGTGCGTACCTTCAAGAATCATTTGGATCACTTCTTGTTGGAACTCAGGTGTCCATAAATGCGGGTTTTCTAACTTGATCTGGTTAATCATATCGATACCAAAGTTCAAGTGCATTGACTCATCACGCAAAATGTATTGGAATTGCTCAGCAACGCCTGTCATTTTGTTGCGACGACCCATCGACAAGATTTGAGTAAAGCCGCAATAGAAGAAAATCCCTTCAGTAACAGCGTAGAAAGCGATTAAGTTACGCAATAATTCTTGGTCGGTTTCTGCGGTGCCGGTTTGGAAGGTTGGATCGCCTAAGGCGTGGGTATGCTTAATGCTCCATGCCGCTTTTTTAGCAATCGACGGAATCTCGCGATACATATTAAATACTTCGCCTTCGTCCATGCCCAAAGACTCTACACAATACTGGTAGGCGTGGGTGTGAATGGCTTCTTCAAAAGCTTGGCGCAAGATGTATTGGCGGCACTCAGGGTTGGTGATTAAGCGGTAAATCGCTAATACCAAGTTGTTGGCAACTAAGGAGTCAGCAGTTGAGAAGTAACCCAAGCTGCGCATCACAATACGGCGTTCGTCTTCTGATAAGCCGTCAGCACTTTTCCACAAAGCAACGTCAGCAGTCATGTTGATTTCTTGCGGCATCCAGTGGTTAGCACAACCGTCGAGGTATTTCTGCCAAGCCCAGTCGTATTTAAAAGGCACAAGCTGGTTTAAGTCAGCGCGGCAGTTAATCATACGCTTCTGGTCAACTTGAATACGTTGAGCGCCCATTTTAAGTTCTTCCAAGCCTGGCGTTGCGTCTAATTCGGCAACCGCTTGTGCGGCTTTTTCAACGTTATTCAATGACGTTGTTGTATTATTCGTAACGGGTGCTGCGGCTACTGGCTGCGGTGCAATAGGCGCAGGTTCGGCTGCTGCAACCGGTGCAGCTGATTCAACAGGCTTGGCGACAAAAGCTGCGCTAGGCGCAGGCTCTGTAACCGTGTTGGTTTGTGGCTTTTTAGGTGCTAATGCCACATCGCTATCGTAATCATCCCAACTCAACATAAGAGTATCCCCCAGTTGTTAATATTATTGACAAGCTTCGCAATCAGGATCGTCGATTGAACAAGCTTTTGGTACAGGTGCTGGCGCAACGCTATCAATGCTTGGTGCATTAGCCGCGCTAACCGCATTAAGACGACCTGTGTTAATGGTTGATTTTTCCGTAGTCGTTGCAGCCAAAGCGCGTAGGTAATACGTGGTTTTAAGACCGCGATACCAAGCCATGCGGTAGGTAACGTCCAATTTTTTACCGTTGGCGCCGCTCATATAAATGTTCAATGATTGCGCTTGGTCTAGCCATTTTTGACGACGTGATGCGGCATCAATCATCCAGCGTGGTTCTAATTCAAAGACGGTTTTATAAACGTCTTTGATGTGTGCAGGAATACGCTCGATGGCTTGTACGCTGCCTTCGTAGTATTTCAAATCGTGAATCATCACGTTATCCCACAAACCGAGTTTTTTCAGTTCATTAACCAAGTAAGGGTTAACTACGGTAAATTCGCCCGATAAGTTCGACTTCACATAAAGGTTTTGATAGGTCGGCTCGATTGACTGAGTAACGCCTGTGATATTGGAAATCGTTGCAGTTGGTGCGATTGCCATTACGTTCGAGTTACGCATCCCTTGCGTTTTTACTTTGTTGCGTAACGCGGTCCAGTTTTCGCGCGTAGTTTCATCTTGCTCAAAATACTCAGCACCGCGTTGCTCTTTGACAATTTGCAAAGAATCAATGGGCAGAATGCCTTTGCTCCATAGTGAGCCTTCAAAGGTTGAATAACTGCCACGCTCAGCTGCTAAGTCTGATGATGCGTTAATTGCGAAATACGAGATAAGCTCCATCGATTCATCAGCAAAATTAACCGCTGCGTCCGAGCTGTAAGAGATGCCTTGTTTGTATAGCGCATCATGGAAGCCCATGATGCCTAAGCCCACAGGACGGTGACGCATGTTAGAGTTTTTCGCTTGTGGTACGGCGTAGTAGTTGATGTCAATAACGTTATCTAACATACGTACCGCAGTTTTAACCGTATTGGCTAATTTAACGCGATCCAAACCGTTTTCGTTGGTATGTTGCGCTAAGTTGACTGAGCCCAAGTTACAAACCGCGATTTCATCAGCGCTGGTGTTTAAGGTGATTTCAGTACACAAGTTAGAAGAGTGTACAACGCCAACGTGTTGTTGCGGTGAGCGCAAGTTACAGGTGTCTTTGAAGGTAATCCAAGGGTGACCTGTTTCAAACAACATGCCGAGCATTTTGCGCCACAAATCTTGTGCTTTTAAGCGTTTGAATAATTTTAGCTCGCCAGTTTGCGTTAGGTTTTCATAGTGCGCATAGCGTTGCTCAAAGGCTTTGCCATATAAATCATGTAAGTCAGGTACGTCGTTTGGCGAGAACAGTGTCCAATGCTCATCATTGAAAACACGCTTCATAAATAAATCGGGTACCCAGTTGGCGGTATTCATATCGTGGGTACGGCGGCGGTCATCACCAGTGTTTTTGCGTAACTCTAAGAACTCTTCAATATCTAAGTGCCAAGTTTCTAAATAAGCACACACCGCGCCTTTACGCTTGCCGCCTTGGTTTACGGCAACAGCGGTATCGTTCACCACTTTAAGGAAAGGAACCACGCCTTGTGATTTACCGTTGGTGCCTTTAATGCGCGCACCAAGGGCACGAACAGGCGTCCAGTCGTTACCTAAGCCGCCTGCCCATTTGGAAAGCATGGCGTTATCTTGGATTGCGCCGTAAATGCCGTGTAAATCATCTGGAATGGTTGTGAGGTAGCAGGATGATAATTGTGGACGTAAAGTACCTGAGTTAAACAAGGTTGGGGTTGAGCTCATGTAATCAAACGAGCTTAATAAGTTGTAAAACTCAATTGCGCGCGCGTTAATATCGTCTTCTTGCAACGCCAAGCCCATAGCAACACGCATAAAGAAAATTTGTGGCAATTCAATACGCGTGTCGCGCCAGTGAATAAAATAGCGGTCGTATAGGGTTTGTAAGCCTAAATAAGTAAATTGTTGGTCGCGTTCAGCGTTAAGCGCTGCGCCTAAGCGAGCGAGGTCAAATTTACGCAATTCAGGGTTTAGTAGTTCTAGTTCAATACCTTTTTCGATGTAAACAGGTAGCGTTTTAGCGTACAAACCTTGCATCTCTTGGAAGGTTGCACTGGTTGCTATGCCCAAGAAAGTTAATGCTTCACCACGCAAGCTATCCATCAACAAGCGAGCGGTTACATAAGTGTAGTTTGGCTCTTGCTCAATCATGGTACGAGCGGTCATTACCAACGATGTTGATAAGTCGTTATAAGAAACGCCGTCGTAAAGATTTTTTAGCGCTTCCTTAACAATCGCTTGTGCGTTAACTTCTTCTAAACCTGCGCAAGCTTCATTAACGATGGTGTGAAGACGGAAAATGTCCAAGAGCTGTCTTGAGCCGTCAGGCATGGTCACGTGAATTTGTGGACCGTCTTGTTGCATTTGCTGGCTTTGACGCGCCGCTGCACGTTGGCGCGCTTGCTCTTCGCGATAGATAACATAGGCACGTGCGATTTTATGTTCGCCGCTACGCATTAACGCCAATTCAACTTGGTCTTGAATATCTTCAATATGAATGGTGCCACCAGAAGGCATTCTGCGCTTAAACGTGAGCGTAACGTGGTCTGCTAATTGTTGAACGGTATCATGGATACGTGACGAGCTTTGTGCAGCATCGCCTTCAACGGCAAGGAAAGCCTTGGTGATGGCAACTTGAATTTTGTCTTGGGTGTAAGTAACTACGGTGCCGTTGCGTTTGATAACGCGCATTTGTCCTGGTGCGGTGGCTTGTAGTTCTTGAGTATCAAGTGATTGATTGGCGTACATAGCAATATCCGAAAAGCAATTTTAAGAGTTGGTAAATCGTTAAATAGAAGGAATGGTTCTATATATTGTGTTTTTTTATTTTGGAAGCACAAGATAGAGCGTTTTATTCGAAGTTACAAGGGAAAAGTCTGTGGATAAAATGTGAATTAGTTGTTTGTGAGTAGCTGCTAACGCGGTCGCGCTTGTGTGAAGCGTGTTTGGTGGAACATTAAATTTTTATTTTGACTTGCGGCACAATATGTAGTGTTTTGTGTTTTTTAAATGTCAATATATAGCGTTTGATTTTATTTTTTGCCGCTTGCTAGACAATTAAAAATGCAAGGGCTTGATAATAAAAATTACATTACAAAAATAGAGCGCTAGGCTAGCGTTTTAAGAACGGCTAGCCTAAGTGTGCTGCTAGCGATTGGCTAACAGCAGAAATTCCATTAATGCTTTTTGTGCGTGCATACGGTTTTCTGCTTCTTGCCAAACCACGGAGCTTGAATGCGCTAGCATATTTTCACTGATTTCTTCACCGCGATGCGCAGGCAGGCAGTGCATAAATAATGCATCGCTATTGGCGTGTTCCATGAGTGTTTCGTTGACTTGATAGTCAGCAAATGCTTTGGCGCGTAGCGCTTGTTCTTCCTCCTGCCCCATGGAAGCCCAAACATCGGTGACGATTAAATCGGCATTACGCGCGGCTTCGGTGCAAGATTGTGTGATGAAAATGCGATCTTTATTAGCGTCAATCAAATCTTGACGCGGCTCATAGCCTTTCGGGCAGGCAACATGCAGTTCGAAATCAAACTGTTTGGCGGCATTAATATAGGAGTTACACATATTATTGCCATCGCCAATCCACACCACTTTTTTGCCTTGAATACTGCCGCGCTGCTCAACATAGGTTTGCATGTCAGCGAGTAATTGGCAGGGGTGGAAATCATCGGTCAGTGCGTTAATCACAGGAACACTGGAGTGCTCAGCAAAACGCTCAACGCGGTCGTGACCGAAGGTGCGAATCATAATAATGTCGAGCATGGAAGAAAGCACTTTGGCGCTATCTTCAATTGGCTCGCCGCGTCCTAATTGGGTGTCACGCGAGGATAAAAATAACGCATGACCGCCTAATTGCGCCATGCCTGCCTCAAACGAAACGCGGGTGCGAGTCGATGATTTTTCAAAAATCATACCCAACACATAGCCTTTAAAAGGTTCGGCTGCGCGAATTTGCGCAAGATCGCGTTTCATCTCAATGGCGCGCGCTATAATCTGCTGTAGTTCAGCGGGCGTGCAGTCGTTTAAGGTAAGAAAATGACGAAGACTCATCGCAATTCCTTATTGTGCTGCGGCAAACTCATTAATCAATTGGCAAACGCCATCAACTAACTGGTC
>CAZMQC010000018.1:5799-8224 GCA_964568295.1 uncultured Spongiibacteraceae bacterium
GGCGCGCGTACAAAGCCTTGCACCAAGGGCTCAAAACCTTTTTGTACTTTTTCGTTGCCGGTTGCGCTTAATGTTGCCAAGGTACGGCCATGGAATGAGGTTTCGAACACGATAATAGTCGGTAGCGCGATACCTTTTTTATTGCCGTGCATACGCGCCAGTTTAATCGCCGCTTCGTTTGCTTCTGCCCCTGAGTTGCCAAAAAATACGCAATCCATGCCAGAAATTTCGATTAAACGATCGGCCAATTGCTGCTGTACGCCGATGCGATAAAGATTGGAAGTGTGTACTAACCGTCCTGCTTGTTGGCTAATAGCTGCCGTTACGGTCGGGTGGGCGTGACCTAAGCCGCAAACTGCAATGCCGCTTAAGCCGTCTAACCAAGCATTGCCATCGGTATCGTACAGCCAAACACCGTCGCCGCGAACGAATTCAACTGGCAAACGCGCGTAGGTATTCATAAGAGTTGACATAGCACTTCCTCAAAAACGAAAACAGGCAGCCCGTTGACTGCCTGTTTTTGAATCAGCAAAAAAAGCTATGCTATGTGAAAAAAAATGGTAAAGCAATAGTTTCAATTGCTTTTTGGGACTGGAGAAAACTGGCTTGGGCGAGTAAGATAAGCGCCAATGTTCCACTAAACATGAGAAGAGATCCATGGAAAACGAAACAATCGAAATTATTAAAGAACAATTAGAAAATAATCCTATTTTATTATTTATGAAAGGCTCGCCCAATCAGCCACAATGTGGCTTTTCTATGCGCGCTTCGCAAGCGGTGATGGGCTGTCAGCGCCGTTTTGCTTACGTGGATGTATTATCTAATCCTGATATCCGTGCAGAATTGCCTAAATACGCTAACTGGCCGACTTTCCCACAATTATGGGTAAATGGCGAATTAGTCGGTGGCTGCGATATTATTTTGGAAATGCAGGAAAATGGTGAGTTACAGAAACTGCTAGATTCCGTCGAAATAGCCGACTAATTGTGAACTAGGGCTGTAATGTGTTTGTCTTTGATAAGATGAATGCGTATAAAATCTAAAGACGCTTTAAAAGCCTTGTTGAGAAACGAGGCTTTTTTGTTTTTGGTAGTTTTAAATCCTTGTATTTAATGAGGTTTTATAAAATATTTCATGTGTTGTTTTGGTGCTACTTAGCATAATTCTGCTATGATGATTGCAATGTTGTTGAGCTGTTAAGCGCTTAAAGAGTCATCAAGTGAGGCAATTGTATGCAACGTTTCCGTAATGATAATGAAGAAATTGGTTTAGAAAAAATTAAAGCGGTGGTTGACGAATTTTATAACCGCATCCAAGAGCACCCTACCCTTGCTGAGCCGTTCCAGATTGTAGAAGATTGGCCAGAACATAAGGATAAATTAGCGCATTTCTGGTGGTTAAGTTTGGGCGGCGAACCGTATGCTAACTACCAGTATAATGTTGGTCCTTTGCACATGGTGTTGCCTATTAATGATTCGCATGTGGAAGACTGGCTGGAACTGTTCTTTGAGGTAATGAGTAAGCATATTCCTGAAGAACAAGTGGACGCTTGGCACGGTCGCGCGCAAAATATGGGGCGTTCGATTAAAATGATGGTTGCCTATCATCAGCAGGCATCACAACAATGGCAACAGAATAAACAATAAGAGGCTTTTATGTTTTATCGTATTTTTACCGTGTTGGCGCTCTTGCTGAGTTTCAATGCATTTGCGCAAACCTATCAATTAGATGCGCAGCAATCATCGCTGTATTTTGTGTCAGTGAAAAATCATACGATTGTAGAAACGCATCATTTTAGCAAGTTATCTGGCGCGATTGATCAGCAAGGCAAAGCGCAGCTGATTGTGGATTTGGCAAGCGTGCAAACCCATATTGAATTGCGTGATCAACGTATGCGCGACTTGTTTTTCCATGTGGCTGGTCATCCGCACGCCAAGGTGAGTGTGGCGCTAGAGTCTGATTTCTTAAAAGCATTAAAGCCGGGTTTTAATCAGGTAAAAACTTTGGCGGTTGAGCTTGATTTGCACGGCAAGCAAAAAACCTACACGCAGGCAGTGCGTGTGACTGTGCCAGCAAAAGGCATCGTGCAGGTGACGTTAGAGCAACCGATTGTGCTGAATACGGCCGATTTTGGGTTAACTGAGGGTGTGGAAGTCTTGCGTGATTTGGCAAAACTAGACGCTATATTGCCCGTTGTGCCAGTGAGTGCGACTTTGGTTTATAGGTTGCAGAAGTAGCTGGGGCAAATCAGATACTCAGCGATACAGTCCGCTGAGTATCATTGATGGCTCAATTATTTTTGAATTGAAGCCAAATAATCCACTAAGTTTTGAATACGTACTTTAGCAACAATCTCACCGCTGATTTGTGCGCCGGCGCTTTTGCCTTGTTCTTCGCTAAACACTTTGCCCCAAACCGGCATTCC
>CAZMQC010000018.1:8324-15918 GCA_964568295.1 uncultured Spongiibacteraceae bacterium
TTCATGATGTTATCCTGTTATTCATTAAACATTGCTTGTACATTCTCTTGTAATTTGGCCCGTTTGTCAGCATAAATTACGCCGCAAATTAGGGATTTGTTTGTGTTATTAGATGCTTTGTTAGCGAAGTGCTAGTATGAGCGCTGAAATGAAGTCAGATTACATTACAGCAAATTGCCAGAATTAACTAAAAATGACTTTCTAAATCGTTGCAAAACAACGACAATGCGCACTTTTTATTGACCACAAATATAGGAGTGGATTGATGGAAAAACGCCCTGACGCGAGTGTAGTAAAACCACAGGTTGAGCAGACAACACACGCTGCTTGGTCGGTACAAGATAGTGCTGATTTATATGGCGTCAGGGAGTGGGGCGCGGGTT
This sequence comes from uncultured Spongiibacteraceae bacterium, assembly GCA_964568295.1. GTDB lineage: Bacteria > Pseudomonadota > Gammaproteobacteria > Pseudomonadales > DT-91 > DATCSZ01. Next base: position 8,708 of record CAZMQC010000018.1, read on the forward strand.
ATTTTGATGTGTCGGAACAAGGTCATGTTGATGTGACCGTTGATTTCGGTAGTCATACGGTGCGCGTGCCAATTATTGATATCGTTGAAGGCATGAAAGAGCGCGGCTTAGTGATGCCCGCTGTTTTACGTATCGAAAATCTGCTCGACCATCGTATCAAGCAGCTGAACGAAGCGTTTGCGCGTGCTATGCAACAAGCTGAGTATCAAAGCACTTATCGCGGTGTTTTTCCGATTAAAGTCAATCAGCAATGCCATGTTATTGAAGAAATTGCTGATTTTGGCAGTCATTACCATCATGGCTTTGAAGCTGGCAGTAAAGCAGAGTTGCTTATTGCACTATCGCACTTAAAAGACCACGACAGTCTGATTGTCTGTAACGGTTACAAAGACGCTGAATTTATTGAGTTAGGTTTGTACGCACAGCAAATGGGTATTCGCTGCTTTTTTGTACTGGAAACACCGACCGAATTACCAATTATTATCGAACGCAGCCGTGCCTTAGGTATTGAGCCGTTAATTGGTGTGCGTTTAAAGCTTGCGGTTACTGTTGATGGTCACTGGAATGGCGATAGTGGCGACCGTTCTATTTTTGGTCTTTCTACAGCCGCTTTGTTAGAAGTGGTCGAGCAGTTGAAAGAAGTAGATATGCTGCATTGCTTACAATTGTTGCACTGCCACATCGGTTCACAAGTACCGAATATTCGTAATATTCGCGCTGGTGTCTTGGAAGCTTGCCGTTTTTATGCGGGCTTAATTGAAGAAGGCGCGCCAATGGGTTATATGGATTTAGGCGGTGGGCTTGCGGTGGATTACGAAGGGGCGCGCACCAATAGCACCCACAGTATGAACTATCAGCTTGATGAGTACTGCGTCAATATTATCGAAACGATTTTGGAAACCTTGGATCCGCTCGAAATTCCCCATCCGGTATTAATTACGGAATCGGGACGAGCGACAGTTGCTTACTCTTCCATGCTGCTGTTTAACATTTTGGATGTACGTGGGCATGAGCCAAGGCCACTGCCAGAAACCTTGCCAGAAGATTGCCACGATATGATTTTTAATCTGATGGCAGTGTTGAAGTCGGTTAATGAGCGTAATTTCCAAGAATGCTATAACGACGCGTTATATTATCGTGATGAAGTGCGCGGTCTATTCCACCGTGGGCAAGCGACCTTGCGTGAACGCGCTTTGGCAGAGAATATCAATCTTGCCGTGATGGCAAAAATTGTTGAGATTTTGCCCAGCTTAGATCGTGTGCCGCCAGAATTGGAAAATTTGCCTGAGCAATTATCCGATATTTACTATGGCAACTTTAGTTTGTTCCAATCCTTGCCCGATATTTGGGCGATTGATCAGATATTTCCGATTATGCCTATTCATCGCTTGGATGAAAAACCTACGCGTGAGGCGGTTATTGCTGATATTACCTGCGATTGCGATGGTAAAATAGACCGATTTGCCACACCGTATGGGCATAGCAAAACCTTGCCTTTACATCCTTTAAAAGACGATGAAGATTACATTTTATCGGTGTTTTTAGTAGGCGCGTATCAAGAAACTTTGGGCGATTTACATAACTTATTTGGCGATGCCAACGTAGTGAGTGTTTACATTAAAGAAGATGGTGATTTTGAGTTTGTGCGTGAGTTCCACGGCGACAGTATTGCCGATGTTCTAAGCTATGTAGAATACGACCCTAAAGTGGTATTAGAAAAATTCCGCAGCAGTGCGGAAAAAGCAGTGCGTGATGGGCGTATCACGGTAGCAAAACGCCAACAGATGTTAAAAGCCTTCCGCGAAAGCTTGCAAGGCTATACCTATTTTGAACAATACGACGATTAAGCGAATAGGAGCAAACTATGTCAAAAGTCATCATTATCGGCGCTGGCGGTGTTGGCGGTGTGGTTGCCCACAAATGTGCGCAGTTGCCTGATGTGTTTCCAGAAATCGTGTTGGCTAGCCGAACCTTGGCTAAGTGTGATGCGATTGCAGAGCAAATTAAAGCCAAGCAAGGGCGTACTATTCGCACCGCGCAAATTGATGCGGATAATGTGCCTGAGCTTGCGGCGTTCTTAAAAAAAGAACAGCCTAAATTGGTGATTAACGTCGCATTGCCTTATCAAGATTTGACCATTATGGATGCTTGTTTAGAAGCGGGTGTGCACTACTTAGATACGGCGAATTACGAACCATTGGATACGGCAAAATTTGAATATTCTTGGCAATGGGCGTATCAAGATAAGTTTGCTAAAGCAGGTTTAACCGCGTTGTTGGGCAGCGGTTTTGACCCAGGCGCAACCAACGTATTTACTGCTTATTTGGCGAAACACTATTTCGATGAAATCCATGAGTTGGATATTATTGACGTGAATGGCGGCGATCACGGCTACCCATTTGCTACCAACTTCAACCCAGAAATTAATATTCGTGAAGTAACGGCTGATTGTCGTCATTATGAGAACGGTGAAATTGTAACAACACCGGCGATGTCAAAAAAAGCGAGCTTTACCTGCCCTGAAGAAGTCGGTACTTATAATATTTACCGCTTATACCATGAGGAATTAGAGTCGCTGAATAAGCATTTTCCAACGTTAAAACGTGCGCAATTCTGGATGAGCTTTTCAGATAATTATCTCAAACACTTAGAGGTGTTGGGTAATGTGGGTATGACAGGAATTGAGCCTGTGGAATTCAATGGCTGTGAGATTGTGCCGATTCAATTCTTGGCAAAATTACTGCCTGATCCAGCAAGCCTTGGGCCGCGCACCAAAGGTAAAACCTGTATTGGTGTGGTGGTTAAAGGTGTTAAAGACGGTAAAGAAAAAATTATGTATCTTTACAATATTTGCGACCATCAAGAATGCTATAAAGAAGTGCAATCACAGGCCATCTCCTATACCACTGGCGTGCCTGCAATGATTGGCGCAAAAGCTATTATGCAAGACGTATGGATGAAGCCAGGTGTGTGGAATATTGAGCAGTTTGATCCCGATCCTTTTATGGCAGACATGAATAAATACGGCCTGCCTTGGAAAGTGGTGGAGTTAGATAGCTTTGACTTAGGCTGATAGGCGTTTGTTGGATGAAGCCCGCGCTGTTCAGCAGTGCGGGTTTTTTATTTTCCGAATAAAAACTTGCTTCTTTACTTTGTTGTATTACAATTTGTATTACATAAGTTTACGGAGGAATAGTGATGATCTCTATCCGTCTTGAATCTGAATTAGAAGTACAGTTGGCGCAATACAGCGAAAGAAAGAATTTGTCTAAAAGCCAAGTGGTGAAAGAGGCGCTAGCCAGTTATTTTGCGCAATTGGAAGCGGAAGAGCAGCAAAAATCGCCTTTTCAATTAGGCGAAGATTTGTTTGGAAAATACGCGAGTGGGCAACATGACCGTTCGGTGAACTATAAGCAGCAATTAAAGGATAAATTACGTGCGAAAAATGCTCATTGATAGTGGTCCATTAATCGCTTTATTTGATAAAAGCGATCACTATCACCCAAAGGTTTTTGGCTTTTTGCGCGACTTCAAAGGCGAGCTAATTACCACGTGGGCGGTTATCACAGAGGTGTCGCACATGCTGGATTTTAATTTGCAGGTGCAGCTGGATTTCATGCAGTGGGTGGAGCGCGGCGGGCTAAACATTGCAATGATTGAGCAAAGTGAATTGTTTGTGATGCGGCAGATGATGCAAAAGTACAGCAATGTGCCGATGGATTTAGCCGATGCAACGTTGATGTACCTGTCGCAGCGCGACAAAATTAACCACATTATCAGTATTGATAGCGATTTTGATATTTATCGCACTCTTAAAAAACAAGCGTTACATAATCTACTTAACCTTTAAAATAAACAGGTGTTTTTATGATGTTTTCTGACTTTTCTAAGCTGGACTTATCGCGTTTGCCAACGCCTTGTTTTGTGGTTGACGAAATTGTGATTGAGCGAAATCTAGCCCTGTTAAAAGATGTAGCTGATCGTAGTGGCGCTAAAGTATTAGCGGCATTAAAAGCATTTTCCATGTGGCATTTTGGCGCATTAACACGGCAATATTTATCGGGCACTTGCTCAAGCGGTTTGCATGAAGCCAAACTTGCCTATGAAGAATACGGCGGAGAAGTGCATGTTTTTGCCGCAGCTTTTGCTGAGGCGGATTTAAAAGAATTATTAGGCTTTGCCAATACGGTTGTGTTTAATAGTTGCGGGCAGTGGCAACGTTTTCAGCCGTTAATTAAAGAGGCAAAATTAAAGCGCCCTGAATTAAAATTTGGTCTGCGCATCAATCCTGAACATTCCGAAGGTGCGGTGCCTTTGTACGACCCTTGCTCGCCGGGTTCGCGCTTAGGCATTCCTTTATCCGAACTTGATGAAAGTATGTTAGAGGGGATTTCAGGTCTGCATTTTCATACTTTGTGTGAACAAGAATTTGCGCCGCTGGCAAGAACGTTAGATGCGGTGGAAAAGCGCTTTGGTCATTTGCTACCACAAATGGAATGGGTGAATTTTGGTGGCGGGCACCACATTACGCGTCCTGGTTATGAGGTTGAACAGCTGATTGCTCGCATTAAAGACTTTTCGTCTAAATATAATGTGCAAGTCTATTTAGAGCCAGGTGAAGCGGTGGCGATTGGCAGCGGTGTATTAGTTAGTGAAGTGTTGGATATTACCTATAACCAATTGCCACAAGCCATTTTAGACACCTCGGCAACTTGTCACATGCCCGATACGTTGGAAATGCCTTATCGTGCTGACATATTGGGCGCGGGTTTGCCGAATGAAAAGGCGCATACTTATCGTTTAGGCGGTTTAACTTGTTTGGCAGGGGATGTAATGGGCGACTATAGTTTTGACCAAGCGCTTACGATTGGACAAAGATTAGTGTTTGAAGATATGTCGCACTACACCATGGTTAAAACCAGTACCTTTAATGGTACGCAATTGCCCAGTTTGGCGGTTTGGAATTCTAAAACGGATGCGCTAAAGGTCATTAAAACCTTTGGTTATCAGGATTTTAAACAGCGTTTATCCTAAACGTCGCGATAGCCATTAGAAAATATCCTCCAGCGACGTTTCTAAGCTTTTTTCAGCGGCAGGCTCGCTTTCTAATTGCTCCACAGCGCTGCTTTGGATATATTCAAACATGCTATTAGCTGCACCAGGTTGTGCTCTTTTGCCTGTTTCCTTGTCGATTAAAACGCTCACTACGTTAGCAGGCTGTTCACGATAAATAATCGGTTGGTCGCGAAGCGCTTCTTGCATAAACTCAATCCAAATCGGCAAAGTTGCTGACGCCCCATATTCGTTTTCGCCCAACGGCGTATTGTTGTTAAATCCAAGCCAAGTGGTCGTTACGATATTAGGGTGATAACCCGTAAACCACACATCTGTTGGCCCATTGGTTGTACCTGTTTTACCTGAAATATCAGGGCGTTGCATTGCTCTGGCGCGAGTTGCGGTGCCAAAACGAATGGTGTCTTTTAAGATGTTATCAATAATAAAAGCAACATCTTCGCTAATCACGCGCGGCGCAATATTTTCAACCAGTATATTGTCTTCATCTAAGGGTTCTAATTTATCATCAGTATCAGACTTGCAATCAGGGCATACCGTATAGGGCGATGCTTGATAAATGATTTTATCTTGCCCATTGCTAATTGATTGAATGAGATAAGGCTCTATTTTATAGCCGCCATTGGCGAAAATAGCATAGGCATTTGCAACGGAAAGCGGTGTAAACGATGGGCTACCTAGGGCAAGCGACAAATCGCGTGGCAGCTTTTTGCGATCAAAGCCAAATTGCGTTAAATAGTTGATGGTATTTGAAATGCCCACTTGGCGTAATAAGCGTACAGAAACTAAGTTTTTACTTTGGTATAAGGCAGAGCGCAATCGTGTTGGACCGCTAAAAGCCCCCGCATTACGTGGTCGCCAAACCGACTCCATTTGCGAAGACTCAATTACAATCGGCGCGTCGTTAATAATCGTGGCTGCCGTCATGCCGTGTTGTAGTCCTGCAGCATACACAAAAGGTTTGATGTTAGAGCCGATTTGGCGCTCAGCTTGAGTAACGCGATTAAATTTACTTTTGTAAAAGTCATAGCCGCCGACTAGGGCAATCATTGCGCCGTTGTTGGGGTTTAGGGAAATAAGAGCCGCTTCTGCTTGCGGAACTTGAGAAATCTGCCATTGTTCGGCTTCGTCTTGTTGAAGATACAAAACATCGCCTACGCGAATAATTTCTTTAATGCTTTTAATTTTTGCTCCTTGCCTATTTTCATTGATGTAGGGCTGTAAGTTGGCAAATAAAGGCCAATCGAGTTGAATTTGTTCATTGTTACGACGTTGAACAATTACCGATTTGTCGTCCGCTTTGATTACAACAGAAGCCATTAATGGCGGAATATCGGCAATATTGCGAAAGGCCTGAGTTAAACCATTAGCACTAACATCTTTAACAAACTGAGGTTTACGAAAGCCGTGCCTTGCATCATAAGCATGCAAGCCTTTCTTAATCGCTTGCTGTGCAATTTCTTGTAAATGGCTATCGATCGTGGTGTAAACTTTTAAACCGTCATCATAAGCCGAAGCGCCATACAGCTTTAACACTTCAAGGCGAGCCATTTCAGCAATATAAGGTGCGTGCAATTCAATTGCCTGTTCATGGCGACTCGCTGTGTCGGGTGCATCTACCGCTTGTTGATACTGTTCCTCATTGATATAGCTCAGTTTAAGCATGCGCGACAATATCCAGTTGCGGCGCTCTAAAGCACGCTTGGGATTGGCAAAAGGGTTAAACTCAGAAGGCGCTTTAGGTAAGCCAGCAATAGTGGCAAATTGTGCTAAAGACAACTCTTGAATGGGTTTACCATAATAAACCTGACCAGCAGCAACAATGCCGTAAGCACGATGCCCCAAAAAGATTTTATTGACGTACAGCTCCATAATTTGCTCTTTGCTTAGCTCCTGCTCGATTTGCAAAGCTAGAAAAAGTTCACGAACCTTGCGAATAATTTTCCTTTCTGGTGTCAAAAAGTAGTTTTTTGCCACTTGCATGGTTATAGTGCTACCGCCAGTTTGTACGTCGCTTCTTGAAACCATTTGCGAAATGGCGCGGGCGAATCCCTTAAAGCTGATACCACTATGCTTAAAAAAGTCACTATCTTCAGCTGCAATGAAAGCATTGATGAAATCGGATGGAATATCACGAT
>CAZMQC010000019.1:0-15683 GCA_964568295.1 uncultured Spongiibacteraceae bacterium
CGTGCAAGGTCATGATAAAGGTTTGTCACTTAACCAAGATCCAGAAACAGGTTTGCTATGTGGTAATGGTTGGCAGCTAGGCATGGGCGGCGGTTCAACCAGTTGGTATATCTTATTGCTAACCGCTTTAATAGGTTTGCGTAGGTTAAGACAGGTGTAAAAGCAAGCGGGCATTAAGCCCGCTTTTGTGCTTCGATAATGCTGAAAAACAAACCGCCTATCGGTGTTAATGCTGTGCTAATAGAAAAAAAAGAAAGTATTTGTTATATTCGGCCAAAATATAAGATGGATTTTGAAAGCTGGTTGCTGATGAATAGGCAAGAGCAAGATAAAAATAATATAAAGCAATTCCCCACAGGTAGCTGAGGAAATAATTATGAAAAAACTTCATTCTGTACATTTAGCGTTGATTTTGCTAATAAGTTTTCTCTCGGTCAACGTTTTGGCTAACGGTGCTGGCTCCGTAACTTGGAATGATGCAAAGGCAAATGGTGATGCCGTGGGGAGCGGTCAAGTTATTGGTAATAACATAGAGGTGTGGCGACAAGGAGCGGGCGCGAAGACTAAAATAAGCCTAACGGGCGGTTGTTATATTGGTAATGATTATAACAAAAAGAGTGAAGAGCAAGGCGGTAACCCTAATACCCTAACAAGAAAAGTTAGTATGTTGCCTGGTAATTTGGGTGGTTTACAAGGCTGTACAATCACGGCATCCCACTCAAGTGGTAATGGCAGTGATTCTGATAGCCGTTCGTATATTCTCGATCAAGTAGTTACTATATCTAACCCTGGCGACCGAGATGATGTCGATCCCTTTGTTTTTGATGTGGGTGGCAATAACGTTGGTGCACTATATCAAGTGATGGTTAATGCGACAACGACGGATGGGTATGACGCGCTCAGTGGTAGCAATGTCTTGACTTATGAGGTTTTAACGCCTGCTAACTGTAGCTTCGAATCAACCGATATTAACTCGGTTTGGATTCGTAATAATCCTGCTGCGGGTGGAACCAAATGCGAAATTAAGGCAACGGTAAGTGGTAATACCGCGTTAAGAAAGAATGTAAGTGGCACCGCTAAGTGGGATATTATAAATACTAAAAAGCCACGCCTAACCCTAGTAACGCCGCCTAGTACAGGCAGAAGACCAATGTTTACCTATACCTCAACGTTGCCGAGTTTAACTAACGGTGCAACAATCGCTACGGTAACAGGCCCAGCGTGTGCAGCAACAGCAAGAACGGCTAAAGAAGGGTTAAATAGCTTTGTTTTTAATAATCTAACGTTAGGCGCTACTTACAATTGTAAGCTGTTGGTAACCAACGAAAACGGTACGGGCGAATTAATATTGCCTCCCTTTAAAGTAGTTGAAACGTATGATGGCCCTGGCGGTGTGGGTGGTATAGATGGCGCTAGCGGGACGCTTGTATGGCTAAAAGGCGGTAATTGGGAAAAGTCTGGCAACCAAATCTCTAAATGGATTGACTCTACTGCCAATAATTATGAATTTGCACAAGCAACAGCCGCACAAAGACCGACAGAAATCAGTTTAAATGGATTTCCAATTGCTGAGTTTATCGGAGGAGCTAATAGCGCTAAAGGATTGTCACGAACTGGCAATATTGTGGGTGTTGGAAGTATTCTTATGGTTTATAAAGATACTTCAAACAGACCTAATGCAACGCCATTAATGTCGGCAAACGGCGTTATTCACGGTGCCGAAACGGATGTGGGTGTTGTTAGTACAGAATGGACAAACTTGTCGATACGTGATACCAGCAATGGCGCTAGAAACTATGCCAATGGTGTTGATCATACCAACGGTGTATTTATGCCTCGTCCCAAAACCTATAAGGTTCACACCCACATACTAAGTACAGCCAAAGCAACGCTGGATTCAATGTATATTGGTAGGGATAGAGATTTCATGGAAAGGGGGATTGATGGCGGTATAGCAGAGATTATTTTCTATGGTGATCGTTTAAATAAAGCGCAACGAATTATTGTTGAAAACTATTTGGCGATTAAATATGGCCTAACATCGGATTTTGTATCGGGTAGTGATCATGGCGCGGCACGATATACTTATGCGAGCCATAAATACGATATGGCAGGTATTGGTCAGGCAAGTGATAATACCCAGCATATGAGGGGCAAAGGCAGTATTGTTGAAATAAATGGTGCAGGATCAGGTGCTGATAAGTTTTTGATGTGGGGGCATGATAATCAGGCGCAAAGCTTTCAATCGAGTGATATTCCTCCAGCTAACTTCTATGTAACAAGCCGATTAACACGTACTTGGCGCGCGCGCAACACAGGGCAGGGTAACGTAAGTGTCACTATTCATTTACGAGAGCTTCAAGGTTTCTTGGAAATGTGTGTGAATCCTGAAAACTTTGTCTTGTTAATAGCGCCATCGAGTACTGGCGGTGCTTTTGCTCAAATTACTGATGTGAATAATCATAAGAAAGTGGGTACATATGATGCGGAAGCGCAGACTATCTCCTTTTCTGGCGTAAATCTGCCTGATGGGTCTTATTTTACCTTGGGTATAGGTGGTGATCCTGACACCTATTATGTTAAACCTGTAGCGACTGGCGCTAAAAACGGTAAAACTTGGGCCGATGCTTGTTCATTCGAGGGGGCGTTCAATGCGCCGCGTTTGCCAGGCGATGTTTTGAAAATTGCTAAGGGCGTTTATAATCCAAAAGCAACTGTTCATATCGATCAGCCAATCTCCATACTTGGCGGCTTCGCAGGAAGCTCCGAGTCAGAAGTAGCCAACCCAGAAGCCAATAAAACAGTAATTCTAGGCGATGCTGACCGTAATGACCGTATTAATAGCGATGAGGTTTCTTTCCACCGTGAAATTAACGGTAATAATTTATCGCGCTTATTTAATATTGTTGGCGTAACAGGTGCTGGGGCTACCATAGAAGGGCTAACCATTACAGGTATGAGTCAGTTCGCTAACCACGGCGCAGCAGTTTGGCAAGAAAACGCCAAAGTTAACTATAAAAACATGCGTTTTGTAGGTAACCGTGCACGCGGAATGGGCGGTGCGATGATTGTTCATGGCGCGGACTCAATCGCCAATATTGAAGATTCGTATTTTAAAGGCAATGCAGCGGAGCATGGTGGTGCGATTGCCGCGCACAATAAAGCTAAAGTCTTTATTGATAATACCGATTTTGACAGTAACCAAGCGTTGCTATTGGCTAACCAGGATTTGTTTATTGGCGGTAAAGCACTGCAAATGAACAAAGATACTGGTGTCTTATTAAACAACAGCCGCCCAGCGAATAACTTTACCGTTGAACTTTGGGTGAAAACAAGTAATGCAGTGAACCTTAAAACGCAGGCATCAACAGGCGCAACAGGTCATACGGGTGATGTTCGTTATATATTTGATTCTACCCATGGCGGCGCTAATGCAGGAATGGGCTTATCTGTTGGTACAAATGGTATTCAGGTGTTTGAGCATGGCGATGGTTATATGCCAGCCGTAGCAGTTTATACACACACAGTAGGTACGGGCTGGAACCATGTTGCAGTGGTCTATGAAAATAAAAGAGCAACAATATATTTTAATGGTACAGCAGTTGTTACGGGTGCTATATCAACAAGGCCAACTGTTTACGCGCCATATCAAATGGGAGCACTATCCACATACCAGCATCCAGAAGGCTTTGTAGGCTCTATTGATGAAGTGCGCATTTGGAGTGTGGCGCGGACAGCTGCGCAAATTAGCGACAGCTATTTCCGCGAACTCGACATGACAGCCTCCGAAGATACTACGGGCTTAGTGGGGAACTGGCGTTTTAATGATAGCGTAGCTGATTCATCAGCAAATGCGTGGCCTACTACGGCGACTAATGTTAACTACGAAACCAGTGTTGTGGCGCTTACTGGGCAAACTCCACGCAACCGCTATGAAGGCGGTGCGATAGATGTGAGTGATAACGCGGAAGTTACCGTTACCAATTCACGCTTTAATGACAACAGCGTGCCACAAACAGCGGGACAAACTGGAAAATATGGGCGCGGCGGTGCGATCTCAATTAGCCCAACTGGCTTAAATAAAGTGAGTAGTAACCGTGGTAAGTTGAGCGTTTCTAACAGTGAATTCTACCGTAACAGCGCCTATGACGGCGGCGGTGCGATTTTTGCATTGCCAGGCTTTACTGAATTAAATGTCGATAATACCTTGTTCTTTGGCAATACAGCGCTGAATACAGCGGCTACCCATGAAGGAAGTGGCGGTGCGATCCATGCGCAAGCAACTAGCCTTGCTTCAGGCGGAAAAGTGGATGTTAGCAATTCAACCTTTGAAAATAATCAGGCGGCTAGCCATGGCGGTGCAATTTATCTTGCTGGGCAGCAAGGCGGTAATTTCTCAGGTGTAGGTACGGGCGGTTACTTGAAAGCTGATATTCGTAGCTCTTTGTTTAACGGTAATAATGCGCCCTATGGCGGCGCGCTGTTTGGCGAAAGCTTCAGTGGCGATAGAGCTAAGCATTATTTCGATGTGGAAAACTCAACCTTCACTGAAAACCGTGCAACGCAATATGGTGGTGCGGTTGGCGTTATTACAGGGGCGCAAATGAATGTGCGTAACGCAACGTTTTATAGCAACGCAGCTAATGGAGCTGGCGGTGGTGGAGCGCTTTACGCAGAAACTGCAGCGACAAGACTGAGTGTGAGAAATAGTATTCTGTTAGGTAATACGGCACCTGCTCGAACAGCTTCTAATAACTTGCGTCAAGTAACTACAGGTTCCGTAATTAATGCCGACTACAATCTTGTAGGCTTTAATAATATTCATGGGTGGGAAGGGGCCGCAGGTAGAGGTGCAAATAGTGTAACGCCTCCAGCAGGTACTACCGTTAATCAAGTGATTATTCCTATGCTAACCAAGCAATCAGGAGAAAAAACGCAGTATTTTGAGCTGTCTAATAACAGTGGAAATGGCTCGCTAGCATTCGATAAAGTGCCTATGGCAGAATGTCCAGCTAAAGATCAACGCGGGTATAATCGTGAGATCGTCGAAACCTATGTTAAATGTGACATGGGTGCGATTGAAACCAAGAAAACTGATACCGATGGCGATGGTATTATTGATGCGCTTGATAACTGTCCGCTTTTAAGTAACCCAGACCAAAGTGATATGGACGGCGATGGCGTAGGTGATGTCTGTGATAATGACATTGACGGCGATGGCATTCCTAATGACCAAGACTTTTTTCCGAATATCAATATTCATAAAGGCTTAGATTGCGAACGCGCGACTATATTTGAAGAGCGTGTTGTAAACGGTAATACCCAATATATTCCGTTAGATTGTCGTAACTCCAGCGGTGAATTGGTAGAGGCAACCCCAGGTGTCAATTACCGTGTGGATACTGATGGCGATGGCTTACCTGATGTTTGTGATTCAGCTTGTACTAGCAAGGGATTGTTTGCTGACCCAGATATAGATAACGATGGTATTCCAAACACAGATGATAATTGCCCACTAGTTTTCAACCCAGATCAGAGCGATATTGATGGTGATGGTGTTGGCGACGCGTGTGATAATGATATGGACGGCGATGGTGTTGTGAACGAAATCGACAACTGCCCGGCTGTGTTTAACCCTGATCAGGCAATGAGTGGGACGAATGGTTTGGGTGACGCATGTAATGCGATATTTGTAAGCCCAGCTGGTAAAGGATTGAAGGACTGTACAAGTTGGGCAAATGCTTGCCCTGGTGGTACAGGCGGTCAGCTTCAAGCGATTATGAATAGCGCTAGCACCTCACAAGTGCCACAAATATTCTTGGCTAAAGGTGTATATCGTCCGAATAGTGCCTTAGTCCTGCAAGTTGGGCAGCAAATTTACGGTGGTTTTAGTGGTACAGATGAGCGTTATTATTACCAAGCCAAACCTGATGTGAATCTCACCGTCATAACAGCGGATGCGCAGGGTAATGATGTTGTTGATTCTAATGGCATAACGTTGTCACCAGAAAATCGTGTAGGTACTAATTTAGCGACGATTATCAATGCAGAAGAAATAACCACGGGGCAAGCATCGCTATTGTATGGTTTAGTATTCACTGGCGCGGCTGATTCTGCGATGCGCGTTAGCAATGCACGCGTACGCGTTGAGAAGTCACGTTTCATTGGCAATAGCTCGACGAGTGCAAGTGCGGGTGGCGGGGCCATTCGCTTTGCCAACAATAGTAAAATCATTATTGATACCGTTGATTTTACCAATAACACCGCAATTAATAACGGCGGCGCGATTTACGGTGTAGGTACAAACTCAGAGTTTACTATTAAAAACACAACCTTAACGGGTAATAAAGCGGGCAAGTCTGGTGGAGCTATCTCTACTTTCCAAACCAAGGTTACGGCAAGTGATAATAATTTCTTCGCCAACCACGCTCAAGATGGTTTGGGTGGCGCTTGGGATACTAATGCAACTTCACCGTTCTTGATGAGCTCGTCAACCTTTAATGGCAACGAAGCAACAAGCTCCGCGCCAGCAGACGGCGGGGGCGCATTAGCGATTCAAGGCAATATAGCTGAAATTGGCATTAAAACTTCTCAGTTTATTGCTAATACTACCAACCAAAATGCAGGTGCGTTGAAGTTGAATGCGAGTGGTTCTAGTCAAAATATTGAGATTGTTGATAGCTTGTTTAAAGATAATAAAGCGTTAACAACGGGCAAGCGTGGCGGTGCTATATATATTAGCGGTACCAATACAGGGAATACGATTGTAATTGAGCGCTCTAGCTTTGTTAGTAACAAAGCGGCGATAGGCGGTGCCTTGTCCACGGGTAGCGGCAGTACAATAAACGTTAAAGCAACTACATTCGCATTCAACGAAACAACTGCTGGACGTGGTGGCGCAATTGAGCATGAAAATACAAGCGCTAAGACGAACTTGAATCATGTAACGGTGGTTAAAAATACAGCTGCTGGCACGGGCGCTCAGGGAGGTGGGATTTATGCAGGCCAAGGTACTATAACTATCAAAAATAGCTTGATTGCCGATAATACGGGGCCAGCAGGCAGTAACATTAACTTAAATGCTGGACAACTATCTGCAATTGATGCGGGATACAACATTTTTGGCTTCAATGCGTTATCGGGCTTGAACGGTAATAACCTTGCGCCAACAGCCTCTAGCAGCTTTATTGCAGCGGCAGCTAGCATCGATAAATTGATCAAACCAGCCTTATTGAATTATAGCGGTTTATATCCATCAATCGCCTTGACCAAAGATAGTGAAGCGCGTGACGCTATTCTAAATGGTGAGTCAGGGTGTATTAGTCAAGAAGGGCTAGATAATCGTGGATTTGAACGTCCAGATCGTGTGAATCTAAACGATCCTGATCAAAAAAACGATGTGAGAAACTGTGATATCGGCGCATTTGAGTTTAATGACGCCTATCGCGTGGACTGTTTTGAGGAAGATGGTTTGCGCCCTGACCGTGGAACAGGCTTGTCGTTCTATTTCTGCCCAAATGGTGGAACAACCGGCATCCCAGAACTGATTGATAGTGTGGTAGGTGGAAAGGTGAGCTACTGGCTTTTAACTTTACTGACTATTGCTGGCGTATTGCGCTTAAGAGGGCGTCGTTATGCTTAAAATAAAAAATATGACCCAAGCGCTGTTCGCCAGCGCTTTACTGCTTTCCTCAGCCGCCTTGCTAGCGCAAGATTGGTATTTGTCACCAACGGGTGTTGATAGCGGCGACTGCCGAAATAAAGAGCAGCCTTGTAAAAACATTCATCCAGTGGTTCAAAAAGTCGATTTTGTTGCAGGCGACAGAATACTGTTACAAAAAGGTACTTATGATTTGCAAGCTACAACAGGTGGTTATGGCGGGCCTTTAGACAAAGCATTTGAAGTTTATGGCGGCTATAACAATAAGTACGACGAAACCAAACGTGAAAAATTGCCGAGTAAAACAAAAATCACAGATAGTCGCACTAGCGTTTCAGGCAATCATCGTTTATTTGCTTTAAAAACGGGGCACGCTCTTCCCGTTGTGTTTGATGGTGTTGAGTTTGCAGATTTTACGCAAGATAGCACTAAAACAGACAGAGGCCTGTTTACAACGCATGAGGCGGGCGCTTGGTTGAAATTTAACAACGTCTTATTTACTAATAATAAGCTAAGGAGCGCAGGCGCGGTTGATCTAACGGTAGCTGATGATATTTTAGAAGTTAATAATGCTTCGTTTGAGACAAATCAAGCAACAAATGATGTTGCAGGTGTAATACGCTTACGTGCTAACACACGCGCTTTTATTCGCGATGTGATTTTTAGCGGCAACACTTCATCTTCTAATGGCGGTGCTATTTATGTAGATAATGCTAAATTGACGCTAACCAATGCAACCTTTTTTCAGAATACGGCTGTAACAAATGGCGGAGCGATTTATGCGACTGGGGCGAATGCCCAAGTTGATTGCATACATTGCAGTATCGTTGAGAATAGTACTAATAGTGTGCATTTAGACAGTAGCGCTAAGTTTTCTTTAAAAAACAGTTTGCTGATTGGTCTTGATGCAAATGCCAATCTTATCAATGCTGCATTTACTGACTTAGGCTATAACGCCTTTGGCTTGAATGAGACGGCAAAAGTAGCGGGCGCGAATTATACCCCCGCTGCCACCAGTCGTAAAAATAGTGAGGCGAACGTTACTGATTTATTAGTAGCAGAACCCGATTATTTTGGCGGCACGATCAAGTCCTTAAAACTTAGTTCAATTAACAGTAGTTTAATTGATAAAATTCCTAACGATGTACCAGCGCTACAAACGGGTACTTCCCCCACGAGCCCATTTACTAGCCTCGCTCAGGCGCACAATGCCCTAACGTCTTATTCGCACTATAAAAAACAGAAATACTTTTTTGATTTGAGTGGTAAGACTTTTTCAACGGTAGTGGATAAAGACGGTTGGATATTGATCGCCAGTGGCGACCGTTTCAAAGCGGTAGGGCCTTATGCGGAAACGGATAATTTATTTGAAAATACTGACGAGATTTTAGATAAAACGATATTAGCTCATACAGGTTTTATTTTTGATGAAGTGCGTATTACTACACGTAATAACCTTCCTGTTCCGATTGATATTCGTTCTAGCAACCAAAATGTAATTAATGCGGTAAAAGGCTTTAAAATGCTACCTAATAATCATACCTCAGGTGCTTATGGGCAAGGTGGTTGGTATGCGCTAGCGGGTGCCAAACATATTTTGTCAGGCGAGCCATCAGGGGATAATCTCACTTGCGCAACGAATTCAGGTACTGTGGAAGATCTTAATAAAGTTATTTATCACGCTTGCGGTAAGGCCAACGGTATTGTTTGGACGCCAGGCGCAAATGGTCATGCTGAAGCGCATGAATGGTATCCACCCGCTGCACGTACCGCTAACTTTGATTTATGGGTGCGTAGTTCTGCGGTATCGTGTGGTGGTGTTGTTAATACCGACCAACGTGGCTTGTCGCGCCCTGACTACGTGAACCCCAATGATCCGACCCAATATGGCGATGTTCGTGATTGCGATATTGGTTCTTTCGAATGGAATAATGGCTACCACTTAGATTGTTATGATGAAGACGGCGAGCGCCCAGAGAACTCAATTTACGATACAACCATAACTTGGTGCATTACGGATATTTCTCATGTTACGCCTAAAGCGATTGTCGATAACATGGGTAATGTGACAACGCCATCTATATTTTCATTGCTGTTGTTATTGTTATTCAGAATAAGAAACAGCAAAGTAGCACCTTTACACTAATTATTGCGCAACAGAAATAGGTAAATAACATGAATAAGATACCGAAATTACGCAAGCTTCTCAGAAGAAACACGCAACTGTCTCAGTTGTTGCGTTTATTACTCTTGTTGCCTTTATTAACAGTGGTAAGTTGTACGGATGAATTGTTTAAAAGCCCGTTTGCCGTACAGTTCCCGCACCAAAATGGTCATTATATTGGTGACCAGATTACTGACTTCATCATTACTTATGATCGCCCCATTACCACGGCGGATATTTACCTAAACGGCAACCGTATTAGTGACGAGTTTAACTATGGTTCATCTTCCGCTATGGCACCTATTCGTAATATAAGAAAATATTTGCGCGAGGGGGAGAATACGTTAACGGTTGACCCGATGGCGTTCGGTCCCACTATTAAGTTTACTGCTGATACTCAAGGCCCAACAATAATTGTATCGGACGCAAAAATTACGGGTAGTACAATGCATGTTAAGGGGCAGTTAAGAGACGCATCGGATGTTTCTTCATTGGTTCTAAAAAAGTGGAAGGTACTTGGCATTCATGAAAAAACAGGTATCGTGCAACGCGAACAGGTAGGAAGCAATATCAATATTCCTGTTAAGCAAGATAAATCGTTTAGTTTGAATGGTATCTCGGTTGCAGATACTGATATCTACACCTTTGAGTCGGTAGATATTCATGGCTTAACCAACAAAAAAGAATATTTGGCGAATAACGCGACGGGCGAAGCGATGAAGGTGTCGAATGCTATGCGCATGGCAATCGGTGATACTTTAGTTCAGTCGTTACGTCCTTTCATTGCTTCATCTTTATTCAATGGTTTGCGCAAAATGCCTATTGATATCCGCGATGCTTGCTGGAAA
Source organism: uncultured Spongiibacteraceae bacterium (assembly GCA_964568295.1). Classification (GTDB taxonomy): domain Bacteria; phylum Pseudomonadota; class Gammaproteobacteria; order Pseudomonadales; family DT-91; genus DATCSZ01. Next base: position 10,673 of record CAZMQC010000019.1, read on the forward strand.
GACAATAACAAGCCATCGCCAGAGTTTCCAGCAGCCCAAGATCCTAATGGTGGTTTCTGTGCGGCTGATCAAACAGGATCAACCTTTAACCCTGGGTTAAACCCGATTCGTATGAATATGCCAATTATTGGTAATGCGGATACTATCGTTAAACGTTTGCACATGGTGAATGATACTAGCAGACAGTCAACGGTTCTGCTTAATGATTTTAAAATTGAAGCAAATGACCGCTTGTATCTTGATATGGAAATCACTGATATTGATGTATCGCTTATCATAAAGGCTGGTGGAATTTTAGGCGATTTAACTATGAGCATGCAGATCGCCAAAACTACGGTTGATACAGGGGTTCTTGTTCAGGCAGTCAATAAAAAAATGCATGTCGAAATGGTTAATTCCAATTTTGGTCTGCAAGGCATTACTACAACAGAGCTAAAAGTATGGGGTATGAACCTAACGGGCATTGGCAATGCAATTATTCCACTGCTAGAAGGTCTGATTGCTGGTATGCTTCCCGATATCATTAACCCAATTTTGCAAGATAACTTAGAGAAGGTTGTCATTGGTGCAAAAATGCTAGACGAAGATGACTTGACTAAGGAATACTTTGAATATGCACTAAACGTTGAAACCATTAAAACTGATAGTACATTAGGCGGAGCCAATGAGATGTTGGTTGGCTTGGAAACATGGGCGAACGTATTATCCTTAGACCCTAAAAATGCTAATACTGCGATTGGTAGCGTGTACGTAGAAGACCCGATTGATATTAGTATGGTATATAACGCACAAGCCGAGGGTACAGCTAATATCTCTTTTGCCTTGAGTTCTAACGCCTTTAACCAAGCATTAGCAGTTATTTTTAATACAGGTCTATCGCACTTTACCCTGATGGATGGCGAAATGTTTTATGGCGCCGATCCTGATCAACCCGCAGGTACCAAAGACGGTCAAACTCGTACACGTTTGTACCCAGGCACACCACCGTTCTTTATTTTAGAGTCGTTAAATGGCACAACAGGCGGTGCAGCGGCGGCGAGTATTGGTTATGAGTTAGCTACGCTCTATTTGGATAAGTTTGAAAATGGCCAATGGAAAAACCAAATAACCTTAGAAGTGGATTTGTCCATTGCGGCAACCATCGACCAAGAAGATCAAATTGTGAAGTTGGGTATTCATGGTACCCCGTCGTTAAACATCCATAAAACTATCAATAATACGGGCTTACCATTTACCCAAAAAATGTTGCAAACCTTGGTGGATGCTGTATTTGTTTACTTTATTCCTAGCCTCAACCAAAACGTCTTCCGTCTGGATATGTCGCAAATAGCCGACCAGTCTTTAAATGGCACGCGTATGTATTATCGTTATGTAGATAATACCGATGACATGAGTGGGGAGCTGGTTAAGCGCCATCGAAGATATTCATTTAATGCGCCTTGTGATGGCGATCAAAATTGCGTAACAGAAAATGGTTCAAGCTGTACAAGCGGTGCGGGTTGCTTTAAACACGTCTGCGATACGTTGGGTAAAACAGCATACCCTCAACAACCAGGTAAATCCTTAGTTTGCCAAACCATTGATTTTGTCATGTCCACAAGCACCGTCTCCAGTATCGGCGCTAAAGGTAGTAACCTATTCTTCCAAATGCAGGCCAATGAACGTGGTTTTACGCCATCGCCGGGCTTGCCTAATATGGACTTAGATGGCGATGGCATTATGGATAAGCGCGATAATTGTGCGGTGCCACGCGCAATGCTAGAGGCTGCGGTTGTATTGGCGGGTGGCTTGACGGGCACAAGCGCGATTGTAGATAGTGCTGGCAAGCTTAAAGCGGGTAAAGAAAACGAAATAAAAAGCTATATTAATAAGTGGCTTGCCTATGAAATGATTGACGGTGTAGATGGTAAAACAGGTACGTTTTCAGGCGTAACCAGTAAAGGTAATTATTACTTGGATGAAAATGGTGGGGGCGCAGTTGCTCCAGCTGGAACCGCCAAAAATCCAACGGATCCAACCATTGCCGCGTTAAACTATAAAACCTTTAATAACCGTAATATTGTCGATTGGTGGGATTATATGCGTAAGGGTGATAGCCCTGTAGCCAGTAGTTTGGCTACGGATGACTATCCTTGGATTACCATGCGCTATAATAATCCGAGCCAGCGCAATACCGACGGTGATCGTGTTGGTGAATTATGTGAAGAAGATGATGATAGAGATGGTGTTTATACCGATAACGGTGCTCCATACGACACCTGTACTGCAGTAATGGATCCTTCCAACCATCCGGGGCGCTGTACCATTGATGCTGAAGATAGCTTCCGTAATCCCGTGTTTGTTTTGTTTAAAAATATGTATAAAACAAACGCTACGGGTACGCCAATGTGTATAACGCACCACGGCTTTAAAGCACCACCTTCAACGGATAACGGTAATGACTTAGTTTCCAGTGGTAAGGCGAGTTCTTTGGCTTGGGCGGTATGTAATCCAGCAGATTTAACACAACGTTTTTATGTGCAGGACTCAGGCGATAATCCGCGCACGCTTGATGGAAGTTCTGCTCAAGAACGGATTATCTATATCTATACCAACCCTGATAAACAGTCGATACCAGGCTTTTATGATCAAGAGAATTATCATTTCCTAGCTACAACCATTGCTAATGCATGGCCGAATGCTAATAGTAAATATTGGGCAAATGATGACGTGGTTGTAACGGCTATTGCAGGTTATGCTACGGCAAACCAAGGTTCGTGGCGTAAGTGGGTGTTATCTGCTGCTTATCAAGGGGGGGCGGAAACAGAAGTAGATGCTTTACAGTTTAAAGACTACCCCTACTTAGTTGAAAGCTTCAGGACTTGGCAGGTGTATAACAAGCGCAACTGTATTTTCTCTAAATTAGGCTATGCTGGATCAACGCATGATTTGCCTGACGTGGATGATAATAGCTGTTTTGTGGGATCTACAGAGATTGAAAATCGTAAACGTGCGGCATTCGATATCTTGCTTGGTGAGGATATGACGCCTTGGCGCGGGCGCTTTGCTAGTGACTAAGTTGAGATTATCAAGAGGGCGAAAGCCCTCTTTTTTTCATGGATTTGTTAACAAAGCGTTGTCTAGCTACTAAGAAAACGTGATAATTATCACAAAATAATATAAAACGGAAATTGATGTGAATAAAAAAATATTGCTTTCATTAATATTACCTTGCTCATTTCTCTCGTTGGCAGGCTGTAAGGTTGGGTCCTTTGGTGAGTTGCTAATAGGCGTTAAAAAAGAAGAGCAAACCGTAGTTCCACCTGGGCCAGCGCCCGACACAACACCGCCAGTGCTCATTGAGGTAACGCCCATTGGCTTGGTGCTTGATAACAATCGTCCGTTCTACACCTTTAACACTGATGAAGAAGGCGATATTAGTTATCAAGGTGCTTGCCAATCCACGACTGCTTGGGCAGATGAAGGCGACAATACCATACAATTAGACGCGCTCGCTTGGGATAGTGCATATACAGATTGTACGATAACGGTTACCGATGCGGCGGGGAATGCTTCCGTTCCATTGACGCTTACCTCGTTTCGTATTGTTAAAACTTTACAAATCAATGATACAGGTATTGTGACCTGTGCCAATGTTGATGGTGGTACAACCATTGGCGACAATAAGCTGTATTGTGGAAACCATATTTGGGATTTTGATGAAAGTGGTTGGACTGGGGATAATGATGAAGTCCCACCAGGGCAAGATGCGATGATAGGGAGAGATATTGACCATCCTTTGGCGACGGACGGTGTTGCAGGTTTTAGCTTTACTAAGCGCAGTTCGACAGGAGACGCTTTGGCAGCGGGAGCTGGTACTTGGGCCTGCGTAGAAGATAATGTTACGGGTTTGATGTGGGAGGCGAAGCAAAGTTCGGGTCTGCATAAAGTAACTGATTTATTTTCTTGGTATAACACTAACGCTAACACCAATGGCGGTAACGCTGGTTCACAAGATACTGAAACAAACTGCACGGGCTATAATGCTGCATCGCCTACTACTTATTGTAATACCGAGGCGTTTGTACAGCGCGTGAATAATGCGGGTTTATGTGGCTATAACGATTGGCGTTTACCTAGCAAAGAGGAATTGCTTTCAATTAGTTACGTAGGGCGAGAAACCAATATTGCCCCGGCTATTGATACAAACTTTTTCCCAAGAGCTAATGACTTCTCGCCTAATTTCAGTACGGTTTTTTATTGGACGGCATCACCTTCTTCAGCCGCGCTTTCATCAAACGCTTGGGGAGTGGCACTACTGGATAGTTATCTAAGCTCGGCCCCTAAATCATTCGGGCGTTCAGTTCGTTTGGTTCGTGGTCATTATTAATTAGGAGTTTACGATGAAGAAAATATTTTTAGCGACTGTATTAGCATCGTTAACTGCAATCGCATTGCCTAGTTTTGCGCAAAGCTGCAATGTGGCAATGAAGAAAAATAAACCGAATGCCATTTATACTGATATGGGCGATGGTGGCGGTGGCGTACACACCGTTATTGATGAAAAAACAGGTCTGCAATGGCTGAAATGCCCCGTTGGACTTTCGGGTTACGATTGCTCAACTGGCTCTGCCCAGCTTTTTACTTGGCGTGATGCATTGTTTGAAACCCGCGATCAGTATCGTCAAGTTGGTTTGGCAGGTAAAACGGATTGGCGTTTACCCTCCATAGCGGAATTAAGAACGCTCGTTGAAGATGCTTGTATGGATGCCGCAATTAATGAAACTTTTTTCCCAAAAACTTTTTATGAGATAGGGGCTAATCAAGATAGCGCTTATTGGACATCGTCACCGTATGTGCGCGATGATGATATTTACCCTGATCTTTATTCACATATGGCTTGGAGAATTAACTTTTCAAGTGGGGCGCAGTCGCCGTTTATTAAAACAAACGAGCTTCGTATTTATCTGGTTCGTAATCGAGATTAAAGGTTAGTGCCACAATTGTGGCATTTGTTTTTTTAGCCTGCGGC
>CAZMQC010000020.1:0-7083 GCA_964568295.1 uncultured Spongiibacteraceae bacterium
ATCGTACTTCGTACCAATTAGTTCGGTTGATTATCAGTGATGCTTAGCAATCGCTAGTACCAGATAAAAAATAAGGGCAGATATTTCTGCCCTTATTTGTTTCTGCCTACTTCATTAAGAAGCGCATCGCTTTTTTGCGTTGCTCTAACTCTTTTTCATCAGCAATTGGTGGGTAAGATTGTTTAGGATCTAACCATGTTGCTTTTCTAACTACTGGACGCAAATGGCTCATCGCTTTAAAGCCATATTCGCCGTGGTATTGCCCCATGCCTGATTCGCCCACACCGCCAAATGGCAAGTTGTGGTTAGGCATATGCAACATGATCGAGTTAACGCCAACTGAACCTGACTCGGTCGAGTTGATAATATCGTCAGTAAAGTTTTGATCTTCACTGAAAATATATAAGCACAAAGGTTTACCGTAGCGACGATAAATATCCATGATATCGGCTTTGGTTTTATAGGTCAGTACGGGCAGGATAGGACCAAAGATCTCATCTTGCATCACTTCCGACTCAAGTGTAACGTCGGTTAAAACGGTTGGCGAAATATAGCGATCGGCTGCATCGGTTTTACCGCCAACTACAATTTTGCCGCTATCTAATAAGCCTTTTAAGCGCTCAAAGTGATGGTTGTTAATGATGCGCGAATACACAATACTTTTTTGTGGATCAGCACCAAACATATACTCTACTTTTTCTTTTAACTTGGCCAGTAGGGCATCTTTAACCGATTCGTGTACCAAAATATAGTCCGCAGTTACGCAAACTTGCCCTGCATTAAGGAATTTAGCATCAATAATACGATTCGCTGCAACGTCTAATTTTGCGCTTTGATCGACGATACAAGGATTTTTGCCGCCCAGTTCCAATAGAACTGGCACAAGGTTTTCAGCTGCTGCGCGCATCACCACTTTACCGACAGAATAGCTGCCCGTGTATAAAATCAAGTCATAACGTTGACGTAGCAATTCATCGCGATCTGCACCTTCTGGTTGGTAAACACGAACCGCGGCTGGATCCATGTATTTAGCTACAAGCTCTTCCAGTAATTCCGAGAACGCAGGCGACATGCTTGGTGGTTTGATTAAGGCAGTATTACCTGCCGCAATAGCAGCCGACAAAGGACCTAATGACAAATGCAGAGGAAAGTTCCATGCAACGCCAATCAGCATTACGCCATAAGGCGTTGGGTGAATTTCACTTTTGATCGGCCACAAAAACAATGGACTACCAACTTTTTTTGGCTTCATCCATTTTTTTAACATTTTTATCGCGTGCATAGCTTCAGCGCGAACAAATAAAATTTCACCAGCAAATGCGGTAAACTCTGCTTTACCTGAATCTTGTTGTAGTGACTTAACTAAGCGGTCTTCGTTTTCGTCAATTAGCTTAACGATTTGTTTTAGCTGTTGAATACGCCATTCATAAGAGCGTGTTTTTCCACTGTTAAACGTTGCGCGTAATTCCGCAACATGCTGTGCAACTTGACTCATATCCCACCTTGTTGGTTGTATTTATCGTTAAAAAATAGCGGCTAGTTTAGCAATTACTGGACGGTGCAAGCAATGTTTATCTAGCCAGCACGATTTAGGCATTGATAATGCAGACGCCCCTGTTGATCGAATTCGGCGCGATAGCATTGCACGGTGCTTGGTAACGTGGCTTGTTGAAAATGTTCGACATCCGTTATCCATACACTATCGGCGTGCCAATGCTGCGGTCGTGTTTTGTCAGTCGTTTTGGGGTAGCTATGTTGAATGGCTTTAACCAAAGCCTCATCTAGCTTATCCAGTACAAAAACGGTTGGCGAATGTCCATTTAACTGATTAAACCCCATCACTTTGTTTGGTGGATTGGGATTGCGTAGAGCGGCTAGCGCTTGCGGCATGAGTTTCAACATAAGGCTTAAACCAACGGCTGAAAGTGCGGCAATTAAGAATAAAATTTGCCAAGCAGGAATGGTGAAAAACGAGAAGATAACGGTTAGCAACAAACAACCTAGCATGGCGACATTTTGCAGTAAATTGGCCTGAGCAATCGTTAAACCCAGCTGCTCTGGCTTGCTGCAAAATTGTAAAATAGCATTCAACGGCACCACCAAGATACCGCCTGCAATACCCATTACAAAGAACAAAGCGGTTGCTAATAAGGGCGATGTGGTAATCGGTAGCAATACGCCAATCACTATCACCAATCCTCCCGAAACTGGCAGCCATTTAATTTCGATAAAGTGCTTAGAGAATGCGCCGTCTAATAAAGAGCCGACCATAATGCCGATAGCAATCATGCCTAGCATCGCTTGTACGCTCATCGCGTTGGTAATACCTAATGTTTCTTTAGCAAAAGCAGGGTAAACCGCTAGTACCATTTGCCCAACCGACCAGAATACGCATAAGCCAATAATCACAGGTAATAAAATATTAGAGCGCAACAAGGTGGTAATCGTTTGAGGTGTGGTATCGGTGGGTTGAGCAGCATTGGTTCGCGGTAATCGCCATGACAATAAGGCTTCAATAAAAGCCAATGCGCAAAGCACTAAAGCCAGTGGTGTCATGATATGAATCACCTGCTCAGGCGTTGTTAAGGCATCGCGATACAGCATTTCGAATAAGGCAGAAAATACCAAAATACCCGATAAAATCGCCACCATTAATAAACTTTGAGCAAAGCCGTTGGCGCTTTTAAGTTGCTCGTTGGGGATTAGTTCTTTGAGATAACCAAATTTAGCTGGGCCGTAATAAGCGCTTTGCAGGGCAAGCAATAACGTTAAAAAGAAAGCGGGCCAAAACCACGTCATGTAATAACAAAAAGCAATGGCAAGCATAATCGCAAAGGCGGCAAAGGAAGTTATGCGTAATACTTTGGCTTTGTTATGGCGGTCGGCAAACTTTCCAGCGGGCGCGAAAAATAGAATATAAGGCAATAAAATAAAGCTATTAATAATGGCGGTTAAGATGATTTGCTCGCTGCCATCGTAGAGTTTGAAAATAGTATTTTGTATCGTGATTTTATGTCCTAAGTCGATAAACGCATTAAGGAAAATCAAAGTCAGTAGCGGGATGAAGCCTTTGGTGGCGAACAGTGTTTTCATAATAAATAAACATCGCAGGCTAACAATTAGCCTGCGAAAAAGCGGTTTATGCGGTTTGTTGGTTTAAATATTGGCTATAAATAAACTCAGCAAAATGATGGGCAGCATTGTTAGCAGCAATACAGCGGGGGGAATAGAAAATATCAAACGCGTGTTGCGCAATCGCTAACTCTGCATAAACAGCAGGTTGCTCGCTGGCGTCTGCTTTAAGCTGGCGCACGAAATAACGCGCATCTTCGACAAATGATAGGGTATCTAATTCACCGTGCATAACAAAAAAGGGCGGACGTTTATCGTGCACCATCGCCGTTGGTGAAGCGATATCCCATAGCTTAGGATTAGCGTCCAAGGTTTCAGGCATTACCATTTTTTCTAAGAAGCCCTGCATAGAAAACTCGGTGCGGTGTTGATGTCTGTCGGCAAAATCGTAAACGCCATACATTGGGATAGCGCCCTGAACTTGCGTGTCTTTATCTTCAAAGCCTGGTTGTAATAAATCTTGTTCTTGGTTGGCTGTTAACGCCACCAATGATGCGAGATGTCCGCCAGCGCTACCGCCGGTTACCATAATAAAATTAGGATCGCCGCCGTAGCGCTCAATATTTTCTTTAATCCAAACCAAGGCGCGTTTGCAGTCAATTAAATGCGCGGGAAACTTATCTTTGGGGCTGAGACGGTAGTTAATTGCTACATAAATCCAGCCTGCTTCAACAAGCTGGTTGCGTAGCGGTTTGCCTTGCTCTTTTTTGTCGCCGATTATCCAGCCGCCGCCGTGAATTTGTAACATGACGGGGCGTAGCTTACTGCTTTCTTTATTGGGTTTGAAAATATCTAGGATGTTGCGTTCATAAGGGCCGTATTGAATCGCACCAATGCTTTCAATTTGTTCGGACTTCATGGAAAACGGTTTGAAATAGCGATACTCATCGGCTAAGTCTAACTTTCTGCGGCGCGTTTCGTTAATTTGGTTGAGGTAATCTTCGCCAAGTTCGTGTGTTAAAGCGCGTTCAAGTTCTTTGTCGCTGTTTTTGCCGTTTTGGTGTAATTGCCACAGTTGCTGCGCGTTAAAAATTGCAATCGCAACGCCGACCAAGGTGCCGAAAGACCAGTTGTTAAAATCGCCCGACGCCATTAACACTAAGGCGACGATAACGGCTATATGAACCCATGCTAGTTCTAAAATAAGCCAGCCGGTAATAAATTGGGTAATAAATGACACTTTAAACATCGAACGACGTTTAGCGTATTGAATTAGTAAGAAATAAATAATCGAGCAAGTCAGTAGGTAAGGCGCCATAATAAACCCATCATCAAGAGTGGTTGAACAATGCCCTCAATGATAGAATGCACGGCGATGTAAAAACAAGGGTTTAAACATGACTAAACCAGACTTGGATAACAAAGAGAACATTAAAATCTTTGTTGAAGACTTTTATGAAAAAGTATTGCAAGACGATATCTTGGCACACATTTTTATTGAGGTTGCTGAAATTAATATTGAGGAGCACTTTCTCAAAATTCGTAGCTATTGGGAAAAAATGCTACTGAAAGATCCTGCTTACAAACGCCACATGATGAATATTCATCGTGAGGTGTATGCAAAATTCCCATTTTCTAAAGCCGAATTCGATCAATGGGTGAAACTATTTGTTGAAACGGTGGAAGCAACTTATCACGGACCTATGGCCGATCGAGCGATTAAGCTAGCCAACACCATTGCTTATAATATGGATACTGTTTTAAACAAACGAACTGACCAACAAACGAGGTTACCTGCTTAATGCGTTATTTAATTACTGCGTTACTTTTCTTGTTTATTAGTGCTTGTTCAGTCTCACCGACGGGGCGCAAGCAGCTAATTTTGTTTCCAGAAAGTCAGATGAATGAAATGGGCGTTGCAAGCTTTGCTGAATTAAAACAGCAAAATCCGCCTAGCCAAGACAAAAAAATGAATGATTATGTGATGTGTATTACCTTGCCGTTATTGGCAGCGGCAGGCGAAAAAGCCAGCCGTTGGGAAGTGAGTGTTTTCAACGATGACACACCGAACGCGTTTGCTTTGCCGGGCAATAAAATCGGCGTGCATACTGGCATGATTAAGCTTGCGCAAACGCCTGATCAATTAGCAGCGGTGATTGGGCATGAGATAGGTCACGTGCAAGCAAAACACGGCGCAGAGCGCGTATCAATGAATGTGGTCACTCAAACGGGGCAGCAACTTACCGCAGCAACTTTACAAAATAGCCAAGCAGGGCAGCTAGCTTTGGCAGCAATTGGTATGGGAGCGCAATTTGGCTTGATTCTGCCTTATAGTCGTAAGCATGAATCAGAAGCTGATTATATTGGCTTGGAACTGATGGCAAAGGCAGGGTTTAATCCTGAACATAGTATTCAGTTATGGCAGGTGATGGCGCAGTATGCAGGAGGTAATGCGCCACCAGAATTTATGTCAACCCACCCCTCCGATCAAACGCGGATTAAGCAATTAAGTGCGGCGATGCCTAAAGCCTTAGCGCTTTATCAGCCGCAAAATCGCCCGAACTGCATTAAGCCTTAATGATAAAACGCTCCAGTAGGGGCGTTTTTTTATGGCATATTGCGTGTTAATAACTTTTGTTACTAAATGTGTCCTATTCTGCTATTGTTGAGCGCTTCGTTAAAAGACACTATTGATTTACTCGTTTATTACTTAGGTACTCTGAGGAGCAGCAATGAAAATTGAGTTTACTCCAGAACAGCAAGCACTTCGTGAGGAGTTGCGTGCTTATTTTGACAAATTAATGACGCCCGAACTGCGTGATGAGGTCGATGCGGCTGTGGGTGAAGGCGGGGGGCCTTTATTCTGGCAGGCGATGGAGCAGTTGGGTAAAGACGGTTGGATTGGTGTGGGCTGGCCTAAAGCGCTAGGCGGACGCGGCATGTCTGAAATGGAGCAGTTTATTTTCGTGGAAGAAGTAATGCGCGCTGGCTTTCCGTTCCCGTTCTTAACGACCGAATCCGTTGGGCCGATTCTTGCCGAACACGCGACTGCGCGTCTTAAAGAATTAATTGTGCCGCAAATTTTGGGTGGTAAGTTGATTTTAGGTATTGGTTATTCAGAGCCAGGCGCGGGTACGGACTTATTGTCGTTGAAAACTAGTGCGCGCAAAGAAGGCAATGAATGGGTGATTAATGGGCAAAAAATGTGGACCTCATTAGCGCACCATGCAGGTTGGATATGGTTAGCAGCGCGAACCAACTTTGATCCAGAAGTGAAAAAGCATTCGCGTATTTCGATTTTCTTAGTGCCAACCGATAGCGTCGGTTATAGCTGCACACCGGTACACACTTTAGGCGATGTGCGCACCAATGCTACTTATTATGAAAACGTACGTGTTCCTGAAGATCACCTTGTTGGTGAGTTGGATATGGGCATGTTGTTGATTTTTAGTCAGTTGAACCGTGAACGCTTGTCGTTAGTTAACGTAGGCGCGTTTTTGGGCTTGTTTAATCGCGTAACCGATTGGTGTCGTGAAACCGATATGCCAGGCGGCGGTAAAGTGATTGATCAAGCGTGGGTGCAAATGAACTTGGCTAAATGTCGCACGGGTTTGGAGGCTTTGAAGTTGATTTGTTATCGCCAAGCCTCAGAAATGACGCAAGGGCGCTTGTCGATGGAAGACGCGTCTGTGGCCAAAGTTTACGGTACCGAATTTTTTGTTGAGCTGTATCGTCGTTTGGGTGAAGTATTAGGCGCAGCGGGCGTATTGCATAGAACCTCAAAAGGCGCTGTGTTAAATGGTCGTTTAGAGCAGCTTTATCGCACCGCGTCGATTATTACCTTTGGTGGCGGTACCAACGAAATTCAGCGTGACTTAATTGCTCGTGGTGGTTTAGCGATGCCACGTGCTAAACGTTAATAGGGGGAGTCATGGATTTTACATTTAATGAAACTCAGCAAGAAGTACAAAATTTAGCGCGTCAAATCTTAACCGATTTATCGACAACCGA
>CAZMQC010000020.1:7183-15625 GCA_964568295.1 uncultured Spongiibacteraceae bacterium
GATGGTTACGTGTTAAATGGGGTGAAAATTGCAGTGCCTTTTGCGGATAGCGCCAAACTTATCGTAACTACGGCAAAAACCGCGCAAGGTACAATTGTAGTATTGCTTAATCCTAAAGCGGCGGGCGTGGTGTTGACTGAACAAGTTTCCACATCGCACGAGCCTTGGTTTGAAGTGGCGTTGAACAATGTGCAAATTAATAAAGCCGATGTGTTAGTTGATGCCGATAAAGGTGCAGAGGCCGCGCAATGGATTTATGAGCGCACGACAGCTGCTTATTGCGCAATGCAAGTCGGTGTTGCTGATGCGTCAGTGCGTACCACTGCGCAATTTACCTGCGAGCGCATTCAGTTTGATGTGCCGATTGGTTCATTCCAAGCAGTGCAGCACCGTGCAGCGGACTGTTTTATTGATGTGCAATGTTTGAAACTCACCACTTATCAGGCGGTATCGCGTTTGGATATTGGTTTGCCAGCAACCAACGAAGTGTTGATTGCCAAAGTATGGGCTGGCGATACAGGGCATCGCGTTAGCTATGCAGCGCAACATTTGCACGGTGGTACGGGCATCGATAAAGACTATCACTTGTGGCGTTACAGCCTATGGTCGCGTCATTTGGAAGTGATTATGGGTACGTCTTCGTCATTGCTTGCGCAGTTAGGTGCGCGTATTGCCAATGGTGAAGCTTACGCAGAATAGTGTGGTAAGTCGATAATAAAAAAAGGCGCTAGTTTTTACTTAGCGCCTTTTTTTGTGCTTGGCTATTAATGAAAACAGTCAAGCATTCTAGCTTTCTATTTAAGCTTCAGTAGCTTCGCTAGCATTAGCCGTTTCTTGCTTAGCCTCAGCTTGCGCGGCGGGTGCTTTTTTGCTGCTACTACTTGCTGCACGTTTACGCACTTTTTTCTCAGGTGTGGCAATAGGTGCTGCCGCTGCTTCACTAGCAGCAGGTTTTGCTTTGGCGCTACTGCTACTTGCAGCACGCTTACGAACCTTTTGCTCTGGTGCAGCCGTTGATTCGGCACTAGTGCTATCGTTAGTCACGGTATTGAGTAAATGCGCTTCTGCTTCTTTAATCACAGCTTCGGCTTTCTCAATCACGGCTTCGGCTTTTTCAGTGACTGATTTTGCTATATCGCTGCTGGCTTTTTTGACTTTCTTTTTAGCCGCTTCCGCTACTAGTTTTTCTGCCGCCACCAGCTTGTTTTCTTGATCCACTTTAACTGCTTCTTTGAGATCCTCAAACGCTTTGTCCATACATTCGCGGTAGAACGCTGGATCTGGCATGATTTCGCGGTCAGCCAAAATAGTGATGGTCATTTGTCCGTAGTAGCTAAATACCAAGTGGAAAATACCTACGCCCGGTGTCAAAACGCCAAGACCGTGGTAGCGCAACATTTTCGCGCCACAGCAGTACAAGGGGAAGTCTGGACCCGCTAAGTTTGAAATAACCGTATTAATTTTTAACGGTGAATGGCGAGTTAGTTTGTTGTCAACGTAAGCATCTAATAAACGCTTGGTTAGGCGCGGTGACATCGCACCTGCCAATTTTAATGCGTCACGCGCTGGGGTATTTTCGCCAAACTGTTTCGCTTCGTTTGAGCAGCGGTGAATGGCTTGCAAACGCTCTAATGGATCGTCAATGTCACTATTCAAGCTGGTAAAAATAGAGCCAACTTGGTTGCCTTCGCCCGTATCGCCTGTGCGAGTACGCATATTGATAGGCAAGGAGGCTACCAACGAGGTTTCAGGTGTTTCACCCTTAGAGTCAAGATATTTACGCATACCGCCCGAAATAACCGCCAAAGCAACGTCGTTGATTTTGGTGTTGGTTAAGTTTTTAACCATTTTCACGTCATCAAGCTGCAAGATACAGGACTCGATAACGCGATAAGGACTGACTGGTTGGTTGAAACGTGTGGTGGGCGCGTTCGTTGGTGGCGCTTTGAGTTCGCCTTTAACCAATTTAACTGCGGTTTTGGCAAAATCCTGCGATAGACGGTAGCCGCCTTTGGTTAAGTTCCAAGCGTTATCCACATAGTTGCGCGTACTGGTGTTAAACATTTGCATACGGCTTGGGCGCTTGTCAGCTTCATAGATTTCTTCGGGCAAATTGTCTTCATGCACAATCGGCTCTAAGTCATGGATAGCTGCCATAAACTCATTACCGCCGCCGCCATCAATTAAAGAGTGGTGGATTTTGACATAAATAACAAAACAGTCTTGCGGGATGCCATCAATGTCTTTTAAGCCTTCAATAACATAGGCTTCCCAAAGTGGACGCGACATATCAATCGGGCGCGAGTGTAAGCGCGCCAATTGGATGCAAAGCTGACGCCAGTCGCCAGGGTAAGGTAGGGCGATATGACGTAAGTGGAATTCTACATCAAAGTTGTCGTCAACAATCCAATACGGACGAGTAAAGCCGCCTGGTGCTTGAATTAAGCGCGTACGGAACATTGGGATTTTCTTTAACTGGCGCTCAAAGTGACTGATAAGTGATTTGAAGCGCACTTTGCCGCCAGGTGCGGTTGATTGGTCATAAATGGCAATACTGCCGATGTGTTGCGGAACGTTTTTATGTTCCATATTAATAAATGCTGCGTCGAGAATGCCAAGTTGTTTCATATCTTGTTATTGTCCTACTGAAAAAACTGAGTGAATGAAGCCCATCATATCCTTTTTATTGCGATTGGTTAATCCATTTAAGCGGCTTTTTTGTGTTAAAACAAAAAAGCCGCTATTTTGCGCAAATAATTAACGGTTTTTTGCTTGAGAAACTTGCTTACCCGCCATGCGGCCAAAGAAAGTGGCATCGCCTACGGATAAGCCAGAAGCATAACCTTCGGCGCGGCGCGGTACGCCTGCGGTGGTTCTTCCAGCTGCGTACAAGCCTTTAATCACTTCACCCGCTGGGGTTAATACTTCACCCGTTGGTTTAGTTTCTAAGCCACCCAAGGTGAAGTAAGGTAGTAGTGCGCCATTGCCAGGGGTTAGATCTAAAGCAACGTAGGGCGCTTTAATTTCTTCAAGGTATTCCGCATCTTTATGGAAAATAGGGTCTTTACCTTGTTTAGCTTGTTCGTTGTAGTATTCGATGGTGTGGCGCAACATGGCGGCATCTAAATTGATTTCTTCTGCTAGTTCTTCAATGGTTTCACCCGTGCCCGCAAAAGGCGCGCATAAAAACATCGGTGGTTTGAAATCGTCGGAGGCATGAAGAATAAAGTAAATGCGATTGCCTAATTGTTGTAAAGCGGTTGCGCCAACGCGGCTGTGGTAACAGTCTTCATTGATAAAGCGTTGCGCCTGCTCATTAATGATAATGCCTTTGGTAATATCCGCTGGTGGATAAAACGGCATACTGATAAAGCCCTCGCTCATATTGATGATATTGCCACCAACACTCATACCCATCTTGATACCTGTACCGGTATCGCCAGGATTGCCGATTTTATAAGTGGCTTTTAATAGTTTGGGTGCGTATTTGGCAAGCATGTCATCGTTCATAACAAAGCCGCCAGCGCATAAAATGACGCCTTTACGCGCTTTAACAAAATACTCTTTCATATTCATGCGTACTACGCAGCCAAACACTTCGTTATGCTCATCAGCGATCAAAGTTAGTACACGCGTTTCGTATTCTACACGGATTTTGTTGCTGCGCTTTTCAACTTGAGCGGTCAACGCATTCATTAAGAATGGTCCGCCGTTATCGCCTTTAATATATAAGTTGTGACCGCGCGGGCAGGGCTTGGCATGTTCTACAAAGGGCCAAGCTTTTTCATTGCCGGTATAAAGCAAGCAGTCATCGGTTAATGCCATGATGGCGCGCTCTTTATGGAAGCTCTCTTTATAGCGCGCGCCTTTGTCAACCAACCAGTCGTAGTGGTTAATCGAGTTCTCACAGTACAGACGGATTTTTTCTTTATCGCCCAATTCGCCTTGGGTCATCTCTAAGAAAGTAATCATGTCTTCGGTGTTGTCTTCAAAACCGCAAGCTTTTTGAATCGGTGTGCCGCCATTGCCGCCCATATATATTTCGGCGCTAGAAAGTTTGGTAGAGCCGCCGCTTTCGCTAGCGAGTTCAAAGATAATCACTTCCGCACCCGCATCAGCCGCTTCAATTGCAGCGCAAGAACCTGCGCCACCAAAACCAACAATCGCAACGTCGGTTTCGATATCCCATTGCGGGACATTTTTAAGTGGAAAAGGGGTGCTTGGATTAAATTGCGGTTTCACGGACATAGGTAACTCCAAATTGGTAAACTATACTTGACTAGTTATAAGTGTATTCTTGTCTATTTAAGCTTGCAAGCAACTATTGCGCATCAAGCGATTGACCATTAACGCTTAGGCTATCATTGCCCATTAAATATAAATAAACAGGCATGATCGCTTCGGGTTGCGGATTGTTTTCGGCAACTTCGCCAGGGTACGCTGCGCGTCGCATCGCGGTGTTAGTTGCGCCTGGGTTAATACAGTTAACGCGAATATTGCTGATGTTTTCCAACTCATCGGCGAGTACTTGCATAAGCCCTTCGGTGGCAAATTTGGAAACCGCATAAGCGCCCCAGTAAGCGCGGCCTTTACGCCCTACGCCTGATGAGGTAAATACCACTGATGCTTGTTGGCTTTGTTGCAATAAAGGCAATAACGCTTTGGTTAGCATGAACGGCGCATTTACGTTGACTTGCATAATGTTATGCCAGTCTTTGCTGTTGGTTGCGGCAATTGAGCTGAGTTTGGTCAGTAAGCCTGCGTTGTGTAACAAGCCATCTAAACGACCGAACATTTCCGCGATGCTGTTTTGCAAAACTACAAAGTCATCATAACTGGCAGTGAGAAAATCCGAGGTAATAATGGCAGGTTCGGACAAACCTTCGGCAACAATTTCATCATATAAACTTTCTAAGCGTTCTTGATTGCGACCATGCAAAATCACGGTTGCACCATGCTGGGCAAAAGTCTTGGCTGCTGCGCGACCAATGCCTTCACTAGCGCCAGTAACTAAAATGATTTTGTGGTTGAGTGATTGTGCGGGAGCTTGGTAATTAAACATATTTAAAGCTTAAAGTAATTTTTAACAATGTTATGTAATTCATTGGAATGATTGATTATGTAGTCTGCATTCCAGTTGCTGATATTGTCGTTTTCTTTGATGTAACCATAGGCGCAGGCGATGCTTAGCATGTTGGCATTTATGGCGGCGGCGATGTCGCGCTCATGATCGCCTACATACAGGCATTGCTCTGGTTGTAGCTGTAATTTTTGTGCTGCCAGTAACAGCGGCTCGGCGTGGGGTTTGCTATGAGTTACATGGTCAGGACAAATAGCAACTTGATTGCTAGGCTGCAAATTTAATCGTTGTAGCAAGGCTTCGGTAAAACGCCACGGCTTATTGGTAACGATGCCCCAGCCAATATTGTGCTGATGTAAAAAATCAAATAATTGCGGATAGCCATCAAATAGCGCTGCTTTTTCACCTAAACTTTGCCAGTAATAATCCAGCATCTGTTGGTGTTTTGCAGCGAATAAAGGGTGTTCTTCGTCGTATTGCCAGCCTAGTTTAATCAACGCACGCGCGCCATCAGAAACGGTATTGCGAATTTGCAGGGCGTCGGTAATAGCAATATTGTCATGGCGTTGCATGGTTTGGATAACATGCACAAAATCTTGTGCGGTATCGACCAAAGTTCCGTCTAAATCAAATAAAACCGCACCGCGAAATGCCATTAAACAACTTTCCTTGCGCAAATTAAATAGTTAACGTCAACGTTGTCGCTAAGGCGGTATTGTTTACTCAAGGGGTTGTATTCCATGCCAGTTAAATTGACAACGCTCAATCCCGTTTGGCGTATGGCGCGGGTTAGTTCGGAAGGGCGGATAAATTTTTCATAATGGTGGGTGCCTTTCGGTACCATGTTCATAACATACTCTGCGCCCACCACCATCATTAGCCAAGATTTGGCATTGCGATTAATGGTAGAAAAAAACACATAGCCATTCGGTTTGCATAAATCTGCGCAAGCTTTCACCACTGATAACGGATTGGGAACGTGTTCCAACATTTCCAAGCAAGTTACTACATCAAACTGTTCGCGATGTTGCTCGGCAAATTGTTCGGCAGTGCTTTGTTGATAATCAATGGTTAAATTGCTTTCGTATAAATGCAGTTTGGCGACATTAATCGGTTCTGCGCCCGCATCAATTGCGGTGACGATAGCGCCGCGTTGAGCCATCGCCTCCGAAAGAATGCCGCCGCCACAACCAACATCTAGCAAAGCCTTGCCGGCAACATTGGCGTGTAAATCAATATAATTAGCGCGTAGTGGATTGATATCGTGTAAGGCTTTCATTGCGCCTTCTCTATCCCACCAGCGACTAGCCAGTGCGTCAAAACGTGCAATTTCAGCAGTATCAATATTGTGTTGTGCAGTTGTCATGCGTTTTCCGATTTTTTAAAACCTACTAAGTATAACGAGGTCATGCTAGAAAGTCGTTATTGCTGATTTATAAAATGTTTTATTGCGATATTCGATTGCATGATAATAGTGTAGAGCATTCGGTTTGTGCTATCATCTCGCTTTATTTTTTAACCCAGCAAGCTCCATGACGGATAACGCTGATGTAGATAAAAGGAACGCCAAAGTCGATGAGTGAACTGACCAGAGAAATTCAACCAATCAATATTGAAGATGAGCTAAGGCAATCTTATCTTGATTATGCGATGAGCGTTATTGTTGGGCGAGCCTTGCCTGATGTGCGCGATGGTTTAAAGCCTGTACACCGCCGTGTGTTATTCGCGATGGATGTATTAGGTAACGATTGGAATAAGCCTTATAAAAAGTCAGCCCGTGTTGTTGGTGACGTTATCGGTAAATACCATCCACATGGCGATTTTGCTGTTTATGAAACCATTGTACGTATGGCGCAGCCGTTTTCATTGCGTTATATGTTGGTTGATGGACAAGGTAACTTTGGTTCGATTGATGGTGATAACGCGGCTGCGATGCGTTATACCGAAATTCGTATGCGTAAAATCGCCCATGAAATGTTGGCTGATTTAGATAAGGAAACCGTTGATTTTGTTGATAACTATGACGGTTCTGAAAAAATTCCTGCGGTGTTGCCAACCAAAATTCCAGCCTTGCTAATCAACGGTTCCTCAGGGATTGCGGTCGGTATGGCGACCAATATTCCGCCGCACAATTTGGGTGAGGTGATTAACGGCTGTTTGGCGTTGTTAGATAACCCTGAAATTACCATTGATGAATTGATGGAACATATCCCTGGTCCCGACTTCCCGACGGCAGGTATTATTAACGGCCGTGCGGGTATTATTCAGGCGTATCGTACGGGTCGTGGCCGTATTTATTTGCGCGCCAAAGCTGATATTGAAAAGGACGAAAAAACAGGGCGCGAAACCATCATTATTACTGAGATTCCTTATCAATTGAGCAAGGCTAAATTGATTGAGCGTATTGCGGAATTGGTAAAAGAGAAAAAACTAGAAGGGATTTCTGAATTACGCGACGAGTCAGATAAGGACGGTCTGCGTATTGTTATTGAATTAAAACGTGGCGAATTGGGCGATGTTGTTCTAAATAACTTGTACAATCAAACGCAGTTGCAGAACGTGTTTGGTATCAACATTGTTGCGCTTATTGACGGTCAACCAAAGCTGTTTAACTTAAAAGAGTTATTGGAAGCTTTTATTAAGCATCGTCGCGAAGTAGTAACACGTAGAACTATTTATTTATTGCGTAAAGCGCGTGAGCGTGGCCATATTTTAGAAGGCTTGGCGGTTGCGATTGCGAATATCGACCCTGTGATTGCTTTGATTAAAGCTTCACAGACCACAGCCGAAGCGCGTGATGCTTTGATTGCAACGCCTTGGGAGCCGGGTTCTGTAATGGGTATGTTGGAGCGTGCAGGGGAATCTGCTTGCCGTCCTGATGATTTGCCAGAGCAGTTTGGTTTCCGCGATGGCAAGTATTATTTGTCACCCGTTCAAGCGCAGCAAATTTTGGATATGCGTTTGCAAAAGCTCACTGGCTTGGAGCATGAAAAACTGGTTGCTGAATACCAAGAAAAACTGGAGCAAATTGCTGAGTACTTAGAAATTTTGGGCGATGTGAATCGCTTGATGATGGTCATTCGTGAAGAATTAGAAGCGATTAATGCCGAATATAACGATCCGCGTCGCAGCGAGATTACCGTTTCACAAATGGATTTAACCGTTGAAGATTTGATTACCCCGGAAGACCGTGTAGTGACGATTTCTCACGGCGGTTATGCAAAAACCCAGCCGTTAGAAGATTACCAAGCCCAGCGTCGTGGCGGTAAAGGTAAATCGGCGACTGCGGTAAAAGATGAAGACTTTATTGAGCATTTACTCGTTGCTAATACCCACGACACCTTATTGTGCTTTAGTAACTT
>CAZMQC010000021.1:0-11657 GCA_964568295.1 uncultured Spongiibacteraceae bacterium
AATTACGCGGATTATTTTAACCGTGCGCATGTGGACGCCATGCTACAATATCAACAGACCTTAGATGAAATCGAGCAAAACAAACAAGCAATTGATACGCAATCTAAGCAGTTGCTAGCCAACAAAACGCAACTAACCCAGAAAAAACAACAGTTGCAACAACACTACCAACAAAGGGCACGCACCTTGGTTGCTTTGCAATCGGATATTAAAACCGATACCCAACAACTGCAAAAATGGCAGCAAGAACAAAAGCAATTAGAGACCTTACTGAAACAAGTGAATGAAGCGATAGCCAATATTCGCCTACCGAATGATTCCGTGGCATTTACCAAAATGAAAGGTAAATTACCTTGGCCAACCAAAGGTAAAATGGATGCGCGATTTGGTAAGCTTCGAGCAACGGGGGATTTGCGTTGGGAAGGTATCGCGATTTTAGCGCCTAGCGGGCAGTCTGTTCAGGCGATACATCACGGACGTGTAGTGTTCGCTGACTGGTTTCGCGGCAAAGGTCTATTATTGATTATCGACCATGGTGATGGTTATATGAGTTTGTATGCGCATAACCAAACGTTATTAAAAGAACCAGGGGATTGGGTGAGTATTGGTGAAGCGATTGCTACAGTAGGTGAAAGTGGCGGCTTATCCAAACCGGAGCTTTATTTTGAAATCCGTTCACAGGGTAAACCTGTTAACCCTAGTCAATGGCTAAGGCGAGGCTAATTTATGCGTTATTTGATGTTATCACTCTGTTTGTTACTCAGTTTGCCAAGCGCAGCCGAGCAAGCGCAAGACAATAGCGTGCCGCTGCAAGAATTGCGTTTGTTTAGTGAGGTTTTTCATCAAATTCGCAGCAATTATGTGCAAGAAGTCAGTGATAAGCAGTTATTGCAATATGCCATTGAGGGCATGTTGAGTAATTTAGATCCACATTCGACTTGGCTTGATCAAAGCGCGTTTGCTTCTTTGCAGGAAATGACCCAAGGTGAGTTCGCTGGCATAGGCGTGGAAGTGACCTTAGAAAATGATGGTTTGCTGGTAGTTGCGCCGATTGATGACACGCCCGCAGAAAAAGGCGGTATCTTGCCGGGCGATAAAATCATACAAATCGATAATAAGAATCTCAAAGGCCTATCCATGAACGAGTGTGTTGAATTAATGCGCGGTAAAGAGGGTAGCCAAATTCAGCTAAGTGTTTTGCGCGAAGGCGAGAAAAAGCCCTTAGTATTTAAGCTGAAACGCGCGTTAATTAAGATTGATAGCGTGAAAAGTCATTTAATCAATCAGCAATATGCTTATGTGCGCGTTAGTCAGTTTCAGCAAAATAGCGCCAATGATGTTAAGCAACAATTAAATGCTTTGCATCAAGCGGCCGATAAAGGGTTACAAGGCATTGTATTGGATTTACGCAATAACCCTGGTGGCTTATTGGATGGCGCAGTGGCATTGGTGAATTTGTTTATTCAAGAAGGATTAATTGTTTATACCCAAGGTCGTACCGATGATAGCCAAGAGCGCTATCAGGCTGATGGTTCGGCTAAATTTACCACCATGCCTTTGGTGGTATTAATCAATAGTGGTTCGGCTTCGGCTTCTGAAATTGTTGCGGGCGCATTGCAAGACCATAAGCGCGCGCTGATTATGGGGCGACAAAGTTTTGGTAAAGGTTCGGTGCAAACCATTTTGCCTGTGCCTGATAATAACGCAATTAAACTCACCACAGCGCTGTATTACACGCCATTAGGTCGCTCGATTCAGGCTGAAGGAATTACACCCGATATTGAATTGGAAAATGTTAGTTTTGAGCCAGAAAAACAAACTCTGATTATTTCTGAGGTGAATTTGGCTAAGCATTTAGATAATAAAAAATCGAATAAGAAAGCCGAGGTTGACAATAAAAGCACGGTGAAAGAAAGCTTGAAAAAAGATTATGCGTTGTATGAAGCGGTGAACATGCTGAAAGCCATGACGTTTGCGCAAGGAAAATAATCGTGCGCTATTGGCTTTTAGGTTGGGTGTTGTTACTACACAGTAGTTTTTTGTTAGCTAAAAGCTATGTGTATGAACGGCCGAAGGATACCACGCCCAAGCTTGCCATTATTATTGATGATATTGGCTATAACATACCCATGGGCCAGCGCGCAGTTGCTATTAAAGCGCCGATTACGTTAGCAGTATTACCGCATACACCGGGCTCAGAAATGTTAGCGAAAGCGGGATTTGCTTCGGGTAAGCAGATTATGTTGCACGCGCCGATGAGCAATTTAAGCCAAAAAGAGCTTGGACCAGGCGCGCTAACCGTTGGCATGAATAAACAAGATTTCTTGCGTGTGTTGCGTAGTAATATTCGCTCCATTCCGCATATTAGCGGCGTCAATAATCACATGGGCAGTGAGTTAACCGCGCTAAATGAGCCGATGATATGGCTGATGCAAGAGTTACAACAGCAGCAATTGTTTTTTATAGACAGCTTAACCAATGGCAAGTCAGTAGCGCTTAAACAAGCACGTGCGCATCATATTGTTAGCGCTAAACGCGATATTTTTCTGGACAATGTGCAGAACGAAGCGGCGATTGAGAAAATGTTGCTTGATGCAATCTATCTTGCAAGGCAAAATGGCTACGCTATTGCGATTGGGCATCCCTATCCGCAAACGATGGCGGTATTAGAGCGATATGCCAATCAATTTATTAAATATGGTGTTTTATTGGTTTCTGTTTCAGATATTCTTTTAATAAATACAAATGCTTACGATTGATATATAAAAATTACATCAATAAATCAACATAAGCGCTTGATTTTGTTTTGCGCATCCCTATAATAGGAATCTCTCCTCGGATGGGGCTATGCAGTTTAGACATCTGTTTGCCCCATCACCCCTTATCCTTTACACCAAGGCATCCGCCCAATCCATTAAGTCGCTTAAGATCGCACTTTTTTGTTCGTCATTTTCATGCTGCATAAACAGTGCTTCTAGCTTTTCTTGATATTGCTCAATGCTTAACAAGCTGGCGTGCGGCGGATTGTGTAAGCGTTGCTGGCAGTGTGCTTGCCATTGGACTTGCTCTTGCTCGGTTAAAAGTTCAGGCCAGTTCCGCGCGCGATAACGCCATAGCAATTCATTTAAACGCGGATCAGAAAAATCAAAATAGCGGGTTTGCAATTGTTCAGGCGTACTTTGTCGAACTTGCTGCATTAAGCGCTTGTCGCTATCTGAAAAAAAGCTGCCGCTGTAAAGCATAGCGTCCACATCGTCGCTGGCGATAAATTCGCGCTCGCTAGAAAATGCCTGTTGTAATAAAGCTTGGTGATGCTCGGAAAACTGGCTACTGAGTAACTGATAATGCTGTTTGACTTTAGCTAAGTCTAAGTGAATGCGTTGTGCATTTTTTTCAGTAACTGCATTGGCAGAAACCACCATCGGTGCTTTATTGATATGAATATTTTTAATCGGGATACGACTTTCGCCCGCGCTTTCATCGTAGCTGCTAAATAAACGCCGTTGCAATTCAGCGCCATCGAGTTGTAAAAACTCGCTTGGGTCGTAGCGTAAATCAAAGCAGATCACGCTATTACGGTTGCTAGGGTGAATAGCTAACGGCAATAAAATAGAAGCGCAGTAATTGGCGTTACCAAACATGCTGGAAACATGAAAAATCGGTTTTTGGCTGCCTAGCTCTAATACTTTGCTGACTGTCACTTTATCGCGCAAGCTGAGTGCATAGTCAAAAAGCTTGGGTTGCTTGGTTTTGATTAGCTGTGCCACGGCAATAGTGGCGCGCACATCGACTAAAGCGTCATGCGCGCCTTGATGTTCAATATTATTCGCTGCTGTTATTGCTTCCAAGCGATAGCTAGGTACACCATCTTTCATCGGCCATTGAATACCCTCAGGACGCAAAGCTGCACAAAATCGCACGACATCCAATAAATCCCAACGACTATTGCCATTTTTCCATTCTCTTTCATAGGCATCGTAAAAGTTACGATACAAGGCAAAACGCGTGACTTCATCATCAAAGCGAATATTGTTGTAACCCACGCTACACGTATTGCTTTGCATCATCGTTTGATGAATTTGCGCGACGAATTCCGCCTCGTTCAGCCCTTTATATTCCGCTTCTTGTGGCGTAATACCCGTTATTAAACAAGCTTCTGGTTGTGGTAAGGCGTCTTTATTGGGGCGGCAGTACAGCATAATCGGATCGCCAATCGGATTTAAGTCTTGGTCGGTACGAATGGCGGCAAACTGGGCGGGACCGTTAAACGCGGGGTTGATGCCCCATGTTTCGTAATCGTGCCATAAAAAGCTGTTTTTTGAAAAATTTGTCATGTTGTTTGTTACAATGCGCGAAGTATTTTTAAGTTTAGTGAACAGGATAATAACAAAAATGGCAAATCAATTTGATTATATTATTGTTGGTGCGGGTTCAGCGGGTTGTGTGCTAGCTAATCGCCTGTCGGCTAATGGCAAAAATCGAGTGTTGCTACTAGAAGCAGGACCGAAAGATAGCCATGCGACCATCAAAATGCCAATGGGTTTTGCCATGTTGATGCACGATAAAAAACGCAATTGGTGTTATAAAACCGAAGCGGAACCGAATATGGCGGGGCGCGAAATTGAGTGGCCGAAAGGTAAGGTGCTTGGTGGTAGCAGCTCAATTAATGGCATGGTGTATATTCGCGGGCATCAAGAAGATTTTAATCACTGGCAATCGCTGGGTTGCGAAGGTTGGGCGTGGCAAGATGTACTGCCTTATTTCATTAAATCCGAGCATAACGTGCGCGGCGCGAATGCCTATCATGGCGAGCAAGGGCCGTTATGGGTTGATGATGTGATTAACCGCTTTCCATTGGCTGAACAATTTCGCCAAGCAGGCGTTGCGATTGGTCACTATGATAACCCTGACTTTAATGGCGAGCGCCAAGATGGTATTGGCTACTTTCAGGTGAACATTAAAAACGGACGTAGAGCCAGCGCTGCGGATTGTTATTTAAAACCGGTTTTGTCGCGCAATAACCTCACGGTGTTAAGTGATTGCCTGGTGGAAAAAGTAGTAGTTGAAAACCTGCGCGCGCAAGGTGTTGAAGTGCTGGTCAAAGGTCGTCGCCAGCGCTTTTTAGCGAGCAAAGAAGTGATTGTTGCAGCAGGTACAGTGGAGTCGCCAAAGTTATTAGAGTTGTCGGGTATTGGGCAAGCTGAGCATTTGGCCAGCTTGAATATTCCTCTGGTTAAACATTTGTCGGGCGTGGGTGAAAACTTGCAAGACCACTTAACCGTTAACGTTTTACACCATTTCAAAGGCATTAATACTTTTATGGAAGAAACTACGCCTTTGAAGATGGTGCGTAATTTGTATCAGTATTTTGTTAAACATAATGGCTTGCTAACCCATCCTGCCGCCGAAGTTGGCGTGTTTATGCAAAGCCATGCCGAGCTAAATCGACCGAACTTGCAATTGCATTTTGCGCCAGCAGCGGGCGAAGTAACTGAGCGTGGTAATTTGAAAACGGTACCTGGAACAACCGCAACGGTGTGCCAATTAAATCCTAAAAGCCGTGGTTCGGTACATATCCAGTCTAATCGCGTTGAACAATATCCTGCTATTCGGGCTAATTATTTAGCTGAACGTTATGACCAAGAAGTGATGGTGGCGGCGATACGTAAAACCCGTGAGATTTTTGCTTCTCCAGTGCTTGCGCCATATAACGATTATGAAATCGCGCCAGGGCATGATATGCAAAGCGATGAAGATATTTTGAGCTACGTGCGCCAACAAGCAGTATCGGTTTATCACGCAGTCGGTACCTGCCGCATGGGTGTTGATGAACAAGCGGTGGTTGATCCACAGTTGCAAGTGCATGGCATTGAAGGCTTGCGTGTAGTTGATGCGTCGGTAATGCCAACCATTACAGCGGGTAATACCCACGCGGCAACCGTGATGATTGCTGAAAAAGCTGCCGATATGATTTTGGCAAAAAATAGCTAAAGCGTAATCGAAAAGGTCAATGGGTCGCGTATAATAACGAACCTAAGCAAGAAGAAGGAAAAACCATGGTATTTGATTTCGATTTAATCGTAATTGGCTCAGGTCCAGCGGGGGAAAGTGCTGCGTTAAATGCTGCCAAGCACCAGCTAAGAGTTGCGATTATTGATGATTCCGAGTTTGTTGGCGGAAGCTGCACGCATAAAGGCACGATCCCGTCTAAAGCCTTGCGTTCAGCGGTCAGTACCTACATGCACTTTAATAACAATCCATTGGTTAACAATATGGGTTGTAATTACCATGTGACTTATCCAAGCTTGCTAAAAAATATTTCTGAAGTGGTCAACCGCCAGGTTGCCATGCGTTCGCGTTTTTATAAGCGCAATAACGTCGAAACTTATCGTGGCACGGTTTCCTTTGTTGATAAAAACCGCATTAAAGTCACGCGCAAAGATGATACGCTATTTTACCTTTCGAGCAGTAATTTTGTGATTGCTACGGGGTCGCGTCCTTATCATCCGCCTGAGATTGATTTTGATCATCCGCGTATTTACGATAGTGACACCATTTTGCAAATGCAGCACACGCCGCAAAAAGTGATGATTTATGGTGCGGGTGTGATTGGTTGCGAATATGCGTCTATTTTCTCCAATATGGGGGTTAAAGTTGATTTAATTAATACGCGCGAACGTTTGTTGGAATTTTTAGACGATGAGATTTCCGAAGCGCTAGGCTATCACTTGATGGAGCGCGGTGTAATTATTCGTCACCGTGAAGAGTTTTCTCATATTGAGCAAACCAATCGCCATGTTATTTTACATACCCGTTCGGGTAAGCGTATTTTGGCTGACGCAATGCTTTGGTGTAACGGCCGCTCAGGTAATACGGAAGAACTGAATTTGGAAGCGGTTGGCTTAAGCGTAAACAGCCGTGGGCAGCTTGATGTGGATGATCACTACCGCACGGCTGTGGAAAATATTTATGCGGTTGGCGATGTAATTGGCTGGCCTAGCCTTGCCAGTGCTGCGTATAACCAAGGTACCAGCGCTGCGGCGCATATTATTGGCGCAACGCTGTTTGAGCATGTGACAGACGTACCAACGGGTATTTATACCTTGCCTGAAATCAGCTCAGTGGGTAAAACCGAGCGTGAATTAACCGATGCTAAAATTCCCTATGAAATTGGCCGCGCATTCTTTAAAGAAACAGCGCGTGGGCAAATCAGTGGGCAGAGCGTGGGTATGTTAAAGATTTTGTTCCATGCTGATACCTATCAGTTATTAGGTATTCATTGCTTTGGCGCAGAGGCGACCGAGATTATCCATATCGGGCAGGCCATCTTAAAGCAACCAGGCGAAGGGAACGATATTCGCTACTTTATCAACAATACCTTTAACTATCCGACCATGGCGGAAGCCTACCGTATTGCTGCATTGAATGGTTTGAATCGTTTAGGTATTTGATTTTAGTAAAATAGACCATAAAAAAAGGAGCGGTTTTCGCTCCTTTTTTAGTTTAGCCTTTTGCCATATTCCTTGCGGCGCGACGACCCGAATAGATACAGTCCGCAATCGATAAACCGCTAACATAACCTTGCGATGGAATACCTATCGCAGTACGTCCAGCGGCGTATAAACCTTTGATGGCTTTGCCTTCTTGATTAACCACTTCGCCAGTATCTTCGTTTACTACTAAACCGCCCATGGTTAAAGACGTTGCAGAAACCCAGAAGTTGTCATAGCAAACATTGATGGCATGGTAAGGCCCTGTTTCTAAGGCATGAACATAATCTTTCGGCTTGCCTTGTGGATCTGGCGCTTCACTATTCGCGACCGCGTTATAGTTCTGTACGGTTTGTTCTAACGACTGCGGATTAATACGCAATTTTTGTGCAAGTTCCGCTACGGTTTTGGCTGATTTACGGCTAAGCAATAAATACATATAACCTAACATTGCATGAAACCACAGCCCTTTTTCTAGTGTTAAGTCTTTATAAGCTTGGCGGTATTGTTTCTCATCAATAATCACCCAGCCTTTGCTATCGTGATTTTGCATGATTTCTTGCCCAACTTTTGCGCCATAATACATTTCATTACAAATACGCTCACCCGAAGGCCCCACCAAAATGCCGGTAGCAAACGCAGCAGGGGGGTTAATAAAGCGCCAACTTGAAACGCTATCCATGTATTGAGTTTTAGCGCCCAACTCCATCGCCATACGAATACCTGAGCCATCGTCTGCCATCGTGCCTAAGGGGCTGCCGCCTACATATTTCTCAGCGTATTTTTCCACCATCACTTGGTTAACAAAAAAGCCACCGGTAGCTAATACCACGCCTTTTCGAGCGCGAATATATTGCGCTGAGCCCAGTTGTAATTCGATAAATTCAGCAAAGCGCGATAGCGTTGGGAACAAAGAAGGCGTGTATAAAGCCATATAACGTAATAAAGATGCTGACTTGCTGATAATACGATGCAGTGCATTGGCAAAAACGTTATCTAAATGAACGGCTTTAACGCCAATCACTTCGCCTTGTTTATCGGTTAATAAACTCACTACCTTGGTTTGGGTTTGTACTACAACGCCTAAGCGTAATGCCGCCTTGCGCAGTGGTTCAAAAATAGCCGCGCCAGAAATGCCTTTTCTATGCGCACGATGGCCGCGTTGAGCAGGCGTGGCAACATCTGAATAGGGCGCAAATGACTCATTGCCTGAATAGTAAAAAAAGAAGTGATCAGGCGGATAAGAGGTTTTAAAAGGGCAAACGCTAGCCTCAAACGGTACGCCATGCCCAGTAATCCAGTTATAGTTATCAACGCTTTGCTCACAAAAGTTACGCAAACCTTCATCGCTGACCGCGCCATTCACTTCCAGCTTCAGATAGTTGAACATATTGTCCACGCTATCTTCAACGCCCGCTTCTTGCTGTGTTTTAGTGCCGCCGCCAGCGTAATAAATGCCGCCTGAAATGGTGGTTGCGCCGCCACCAGAGAAACGTTCAAGCACCAACACATCTAGTCCTTGTTCTCGCGCTTCAATCGCGGTTGCAGCACCCGCGCCGCCAAAGCCCGCCACTAAAACATCGGTGGTTTTATCCCATAAAAACTGATCGGGATCAGCAATTTGCATGGTGTTTTCGATATATGATTCACGAAAACGCAGTTTACGAAGTAATTTATCAAACATATAACAACCTGACTTTCTTGAAAGAATATTGTGCGACGTTATAAGTCGCACAATTCAGCATGGTTAGGCGAAGCCTAGTTTTTTCAGTTGCGCCTGCATAACATCCCAGTCCCAATAAGCACTCATGCTAATAATCAAACCCTGCTCATCCACTTCATAAATCGCAATCATATCCACTTCAGTTTTAATGCCGCCGCCCAAATCATTAATGGCTTTCATCGGCACCGCGCAGCTAGACGCGCCGCTGGCAATACGTTTGCCAGGAATCATGGTTAAATTCGAATTGGCAATAATCATATCGTAAAACTTAGCAATCGCAGCTTTACCATGATGCCCTTTGCCGGTCGGATCAAGCGGCGAAACGCCCACGGGATCACGCAATACCGCATCGTCGCGATACAATGCAAGCCAAGCGTCTTTATCTTTAGCCATGGCATGCTTAATGGAATTGATATTGGCTTGAATAGCAGGGTGGATGGTTGTTTCAGTCATAGCGAAGCATTCATATTATTAAAAAGGGCATTATAGCGATATGTTGCGCAGGGTTTAAAGCAATTCGCGCTAGGTATGTAGAAAAACGAGTAAAGAAGATGCAGCGCTTTACAAATTCTGTAAAGCGCGTAAAAAATTAGCGAAAATGTTCGCCTGCTTGTTCGGGCTGGTAGGTAATGGCTTGAATCACAACATGCGCTTCTTTGCCTTTGCTTGGCCAAGGCATGGAATCGCCGACTTTTAAGCCTAATAAAGCCGTGCCAATCGGCGCCCAAACTGAAATTTTAGTTTCTGGATTATCCATATCTTTAGGATAAACCAAGGTGCGCTCAAAGGTCTCATTGGTTTCTTCAATACAAAAACGCACGGTGGAATTCATGGTGACGGCATTGGCGGGCACTTTTTTTGGATCAACCACTTTGGCGCGTTCGAGTTCAGCTTCCAACGCTGGGTTGTCAGCGTTTTCTAATAAAGCCTCTAAACGATCGACATCTAACGATGACAAAATAATAGCTGGTTTTTTAACTTTCACGGCTTCCCCATATCAGTTTTATGCAAAACACCACAGTGCTGACAGTAGCAAAGTGGAGGCGTAAATGTAAAATTCAATGCTTATACCTTTATCATCAACAAAGCATAAGACACCAATGCGGAATCTAAATGCGAAAGCTGTAGCATCTAGATCCTGCAATAGTGAGCAGGATGATGTTATAGGAGAGAAGAAAGGTATGGAGCAAGTTGGCTTATCATAGAACCTTTCCTGATTTTTGCCAATGCCTTGGCAGATTAAATCGAACGCTCTGTTTTAAGCCGAGGCAAAATTAGCGGTTAGCGCGCAATGGTCGGATAACCGGCTCCATAGTGGCCCCGTTAAAACCTCAGCGGATTCTAAGCGTAAATTGCGATAATAGATGCGGTCAGTAGGCAGGAGAGGGAGCTTGCCAGGAAAAGTGCGCGCCAAGCGACCATGGGTTTCGCTGAACGCTTCTTTAACATCAAGCTTTTGTTTGATTAATGGATTTAGGCGTCCAGTCCAATCGTTAAAATCACCGGCAATAATTAAAGGCGCATCGTCGGGTACATAGCGTTTCAAAATTTCATGCAAGGCATTGAGCTGGGTTTTACGCTCCACAGCAAATAAACCAAAATGCACACAAGCTAAATAAATGCCTAAGCTGACTTGCCCAAGTAAAACACCGCGTTGAGAAAAGCTCCAACGCGATACATCGTAGTTTTCAAACAATAAAAAACTGTGTTTGCTGAGCATGGCATTACCATGATGGCCGGTGTCATAAACCGCATTGCGCCCATAAGCATAATGCGGCCATAAGCTATCGGCTAAAAACTCAAATTGGTTACTGCTCGATTTATCGGAGCGGTTTTTATTTTCACCCATCACTTCTTGTAAAAACACAAAATCGGCGTCAATGCTACGGATTGCTTCGCGCATATCGTCCAATAAGAAATGGCGATTAGCCGGACTAAAGCCTTTGTGAATGTTATAAGAACAAACGCGGAAAGAATTAGGTAACGACATACTACAACCAATAACGAAAGAGGCGCAAAAAATATGCTTTAACCAGCGCCCACGAAAAACGCGATAAACGGTTTAAAGCTAATAACTCCGATTGCTGCATATCCAAACTCAGTTCCTGCGCAACCATGTTGATAGTATCTTCATGATGCAAGGTAATATCTAGCTCTAAGTCATGATAAAAACTACGGTGATTCAAATTCGTGCTGCCAATCCAGCAATGACCATCAATCAGCATCACCTTGGCGTGCAAAATACGCGGCTGATATTTATAAATTTTGATACCGTGTTTGAGTAGCGGGCGATAATAGGAACGGCTAATGGTTGGAAATAAAGCTACATCGGAAGCAGACGTTAATATTAGGCGTACGTCCACATTATTTTTTCTTGCCTGAATTAAAGCGCGCATCACCGCACGCGATGGCGCAAAATAAGCATTACTAATCCAAATCCGCTG
>CAZMQC010000021.1:11757-15603 GCA_964568295.1 uncultured Spongiibacteraceae bacterium
TGGTCGATAATGCCTAATTTATAGTGATTGCGCTGATTAATATTGATTAAAAAATGCAGTAATTTTTGTACATAATGCCCCTGAATACCTGACCAACGATAAAGCCTGGAAGCAAACGGTAAAGGGCGAAAAATTTTAACTTGGCAACCTGCCTTGCTCATACGGTCGGCGATTAACCCCGCGTATTCAGAAGAACCGATACCGTCCATAATTAAACGCACTTGCACGCCGCGATTTTGCGCTTTGATTAACGCATTAATGACGGTGTTGCCTAGCTGGTCTAATTTAACAATATAAAAGTTGAGGTCGATTGAATGCTGCGCCTTGCGAATATCGCGTAATAACATGGCAAAATATTGCGTAGCATCAGTAAATAAGCGTTCGGATTTCCAGGTTTCATGCACCGCCAAGCGCGGCGAGCGTTGCCGTTTGATTAATCGGCGAATAGAATATTTGTTGCCAGTCTCGTTCTGTGCCATGCTTAAACCATCAACTTAACAACGAGCTATCAAAATGAATACTATTGAACACATGCAAGCAACCGTACACCGCTATGTAGAAGCGTTTGAAAAAGAAGATATTAACCTAATTCGCGAGATATTTGCAGAAAATGCCACAGTGGAAGACCCAGTTGGTACAGATATTAAGCACGGCATGGGTGAAATCATCGCTTTTTATGAGCAAGGTCTGAAAAGCGGCGCAAAACTAACGCTCACTCAACCGATTCGTGTTGCGGGCAATAGTGCTGCGTTTGCCTTTGAAGTTAAATTTGGCGAGATGATTATTAGCCCAATTGATGTTTTTGAATTTAATGACGAAGGCAAAGTGCAGTCTATGAAAGCTTACTGGGGGCAGGATAATATTCAGTCTTAAAGTGAGTTGGTACGCATGAAACAATGGCAAATTCAGCCTGATAAAACCATGTTATTGGTTGACGCGCCGATACCTGAATATGGCGCTAGTGAGCTGCTGATTAAGGTGAAAGCGATTGGCATTAATCGTGCTGATTTGTTGCAGGTTAAGGGTTTGTACCCCGCGCCAAAACCTTATGATAATCGCGTACCGGGTTTAGAGTATGCGGGCGTTGTTCAAGCCGTTGGTCAACACGTAAGCGGTTTTAACGTGGGTGATAAGGTAATGGGTTTAGTGCCGAGCGGCGCTTATAGCGAATACCTTGCTGTGCACGAACGCGAAGTGTTGTTGATGCCGAACAATATGGATTTTGCTCAAGCCACGAGCATCCCGGAAGCATTTTTAACCAGCTACCGCGCATTGTTTATAGAAGGGCAGTTGCAAGCTGGGCAGTATTGCCTTGTTCGTCCTGCAACATCAGCGGTAGGTTTGGCTGCTATCCAACTGATCAATGCTTTTCATGCTATCGCGATTGGTTCAAGCCGAAATCTTGTTAATTTACACAACGCCCAACAGCTCGGTTTGCAATATTGCGTTACTGAAAACGAAAGTTTATTGCAGCAATTGCAAGCAATAACGCAGCCGCAAGGCGTTGCTTTGATAATGGATATGCTCGGCAGCGAATGGGCGAACTTGCTGCAATGCCTAAAAGACGAAGGAAGATTAGTCTGTGTTGGCGTGCTGGCGGGTAGCAAGGCCGAAGTTGACGTGTTTTATATGCTGATGCACCGTTTGAAAATCCAAGCTATGACCATGCGTAGCCAGCCAATAGAACAACGCATAGCCATGGCGCATTATTTCAATCAGCAATTACTGCCGATGTTTGAGCGCGGTGTGTTGAAAGCTTTGCCATCGGTATGTTTTGCTTTTGAGCAAGTATATGAAGCGCATCAGCATGTTAAGAACGATGGGTTTAGTGGTAAGCGAGTTTTGTTGCTTGATTAACGCAAATAGCTCAAACCCCTGGTCTTTAATCAATATACTCAAACACCTTTACAATCTTTTTTATCCCCGATGCCAGTTGCGCGGCTTCGATAATGCGCTGGCTTTCTGCTTTGGTTACTAAACCCATAAAATAAACATTGCCGTTTTCTACCACCATTTCAACGCGTTTTGATTGTACGCCGTCGGCGGCAAGTAAACGCGCGCGAATGCGAGTAGCTAACATACGATCTTTGCTTTTTTGCCCGAAGGTAATGGCGGGTGCGATTTCTAGCTCATTATGTACGCTGCGCACATGGCGAGTTGCTTGAGCGATATCAGTAGCTTTTTGCTTGCTGGCTTGATTGGGCACTTGCCCCGTAAGTAGCACAATACGATTGTAAGCGTTTACTTGCGCGTGAATGTCCCGTGGCATGTTTTTATGGTTTTGTAGGCCAATTAAAACTTTTTGTTCAATATCCTTGTCCTCGATTTTAACGCCACGGGTACGCACGCCGTAATCTTCTTCAACCACGCCATCAGGAGTTAAATCACGAAAGGATTGGCAGCCAATGAGTAAACTGGATAAGCAAAAAAGCAGAAAAATACGAAAAATCATGACAAGGTTCCAAAAAGCAATTGTTCGGTTAAATCGCTGAGTAAACCAGCGGTAGAGAATTGCAGTGCTAACGATTGGCGAATAGTAAGTTCAGGCTGTAGCTGGATTAACACAGAATTTCCGTCAAATTGGTTGACTAAGGTTTGTTTGCCGCTATTGATGAAAATAATAGCGAGCTGCTTGTTGTGCGCGGTTTGTACGGCTTGTATTAGGCTTTTCTCTTGTCCTGTTTGCGAAAATACCACTAAGGTATCACCCGCTTGCGCTAGTGCATTGAGTTGGCGGCTAAAAAAATGGTGGGCTTGCTCTTGGTCCATAGCAGATAACAAGCTTTGTGGTTTGTTCAGTAAAATACAAGGCAAAGCAGGTCGCTGCGATTCCAAGCCGTCTAAGTCGTTACAAAATTGTTCAGCAATAGCGTAATTCGCGCCTGCACTACAGCAAAGGATTTTTTTATCTTCTAATAGTGTGCTACTTAATAAGCTTGCAGCTTCTGCAATGTAGGGCGTCAGCATTTCAGTATGGTTTGAAATGGCGTCCATCTGACCATTGTAATAGTTAATAATAGTTTCAAAAATCGACATGCTGGTTCCTTTACTCGCCAAATGCGTTTTCTAGCCAGTTGATTGCGCCATCAACAGGACTGATACCAATAATATCAAAACGACAGGCGTGTTGCTGGAATTGTGGGTGTTTTAGCAAAAAGTACTTGGCGGTTTTCAGCAGTTTTTGCTGTTTGCTAGCGGTTACCGTTTCAATTGCTGTGCCAAAATAACTGTTTTTGCGATAGCGCACTTCAACAAAAAGCAATGTGTCTTGTTGTAGCATCACTAAATCCAACTCACCAAAACGGCTGTAAAAGTTACGTGCAAACGTTTTAAAGCCTTGTTGATTTAAAAAAGTTTCGGCAATTTTTTCGTATTCTGTACCAATCGTTCTATGGTTGTTTTTCTTGTCCATATATTGCTTCGTCCATGAGGGTGGGTAATTCAACCGCTTGTATTTTGCCGCGCACAAAACGGGCATAAGCAGTTTGTCGCTTGATAGTTTGGTGGTCTAGTGTGAGTGTGCCATTTGCGCCTTGCAAGCTGGCTTGTGATAACTGGCTAAGTAGTTGAATGCGCTCGGCTAACAAGAACGCGTCCATACCCATTGCGTACATACGTATATAGGGTGATTGTTGATATGCACTGCTCAGCGTTTGGCTTTTTTCGCTTAATAGCGGAGCCTCGCTAAAAACAATGCCGCTTAAATCGTTGTCAATCACAGGATTGGCGTAGCCACGATAAATGCTGGATGTGGCTAAAACAGGAATGTCGGCGGCCATGTGGAACGATAACATGGGGCGCAAAGAGGCAGCGCCTTCGGGGCGACTAATCACAAAAATAGCATCA
>CAZMQC010000022.1:0-7056 GCA_964568295.1 uncultured Spongiibacteraceae bacterium
TTGCGTAGGTTTTGAGTTTTTCTAACAAGTCATCATCGGCTTGATGCTGAGCTTGGGTTAACGCATAAGCATAGGCGTAATAGGCGGCTGCATTATTGAAGTTCTCTGCAACAACCGCCTGTGTGCCAAGTTTCTTATATTTTTCCAAGAGCTTATCTGATAACACAAATATGCTCTTGGTGATGTCATCAGCGGACAATTCGATTAATTCATTTAACAATGTTATGTTATCGGGCAATTGCGCCTGTTTAGCATCCTGCACAAACAGACCATACCTAACACCTTCAACACTGTCGTCTTGTGCTATTTTTTCTTTACTTATCGCATCCTCTAATACTATCCGTTTAGTACTAACGTCTTCCAAACGATAGTTTAATGAGAGTGATGCATTTTTTTCATACCGAGTAACACGAATTGATACATCGCCATAGATTGGCTCTTCCAGAATCATGGCTGGCTCAACAACCTGCTTTCTCTCTCTTTTGTTAAGGTTGCTCCAAGTAATATAATCTGGGTTTTCTACCGCCTTATGGCTGATTAAAACACTTTTCTTCTCTTCAACATTAGCGCCTACCTGACTTACTTTTGCTGACAGTATTTCACCCGTCAAGGTATAAACGCTTGCACGATTAGGTTGATAAATATAATCCTGAACATAGATCACGCGCTTGTTTGCTAAAGCTTGAGTTTTCTGTTGCACAAGCTCCATCACTTTCCTACCCAGATTACTGCCTTTCTCAACATTAGAAAACTCTCTGCTAACAAGTTTAAAAGCGGCGGCTTCTAAAACAGCTTTATTGACATTATCGCGGTGTACCTCCCACAAATAATGCTCAGACTGAAACTCGTTTAATACAAACAGCAAGCCATAAGCTACCGCCCAATTTTCTTGAGCGATTGCTTGTAATAGTTTGTTTGCGACATACTCAAGAAAATTCTGTTCTCCATCACTAAAATGCTTTTCGCGCTTTAAACTTTCTTTAACATAGTTGGCTTTACTGTATAGCTGATAGGCAGGTGCAACAGCAAAATCAGCCATTGCTTTGTTACCTGCTGTGACAAAATAACGAATCATATCTTCCGCCACTGGAACAATATCAACATGATTTTTTATGTAGTCAGGTATAAATATCAGGCGCTTATACGCCTCAAATGCCTCATCAGTTTTGCCACGGCTTAACGTATCCCAAAACAGTTGCTCATACTCAGCAATGATTAAACTATGTTGCACTGCTGCTAAACGTTCATCGTCCGGTGTAATTTGCAACAAATTTTCTATCAGCGTTTTAACATCATTATTACGTTTGCTCGTTAGCGCCTGCTGTGCTTTATCATAAAGTTCATCAATATAATCCGTTAATTGTTGTTGCGTTGCTTGCGCTTTTATCCCACCAAAAATCTGGCTAATTGCTTCAAGCAATCGCACTTTCTCTACGGCATAGCTATCGTCTAATGATTGAAACTGAAATTGTTTTTCACGAATTTCACGCTCTTTTTCATCAATTGCCTTTTGCAACTGCATGGTCAGCTCTAAGTAGGTTTCACGATGATACTGTTCTATTTGTGCCGCATTATTAAGCTCAGTTGTTAACGTATCAATCGTGTGCTTGCTTAGGTCATGCTCAAGTCGATCCAAAATTTCTTGCTCTTTTATTGTTGCGATTTTGCGTCCAACAACTGGTAAATAAAGCTGACGGTTTTGTATGATTTCACTACTTGCTTTGCTGTTCCCTAGATCTTGACGAATACTTTGATATAGTTTATTCAGCTGTTCATCACTTTCTGCTGCTGAAATATCAGTTTCCGTCAACAATAGTGTAGATGAACAAGCACTTAAAAAAGCACTCGTCATTAATAATGCAGTTAACTTTTTCATTGGACACCTTATATTTTTTGCAATTTCAAATTTAACGCTTCTGACAACTCGGGGTCATAAGCAAAATGATGGCTAAAAAAAGCCATACAGGTAAAAATAACCAGCGATACAACGCCCCATAATAAACCAACCACCACACCGATATCGACCACTGCGCGCCATGGTTGCGGCATAAAGCTCACCAGTGTGATTAATAAAACAATCATGGTTGTTAACACAATAGACGCGATTTGTCGTTTTTTAGTTGCGCCAAAATAACCCATACAGAACATGGGCGCTAGCAGGCCGTTGAGCCAGTTGGCGTGTTCACTTAAATATTTTGCGCGAGCGGCTACGCGCGGCGAAAAGCTTTGCTGAAAGCCTTGGTAACCTTCGGCATAAGCCATAAAACCTATTGAAGCAATAACGCAAAGCCAGTGATACCACTGCAAACTACCATTAAGTAATTCAGGCCAAGCAATCATTGATAAGCGGTAAACAGGCGACAGCAACAGCAATGAGATTCCTACGATGCCCCAACTTGCAGCCAAATACCTGAATGGTTGACACCCCATCACTTTCTCACAACTTGTATTAAAAAAAAAGAGGGCTTTCGCCCTCCTTGTATACTACTTTTCGGCTCCATCAGCGACATCATTAGGCGCTTCAACTTCCACACGTTCAGGCTTTGGTAAAAGCTCTTTACGGCTTAGTTTAATGCGGCCACGATTATCGATTTCAAGCACTTTCACTTCAAGTTGCTGACCTTCTTTTAAGTAATCAGCAATATTTTCTACGCGCTCATGTGCGATTTGTGAAATATGCAACAAGCCTTCTTTGCCTGGCAATACGCGAACAAACGCGCCGAAGTCAACCAAACGAACAACTTCGCCCATATAGACAGTACCTGGCTCAACTTCTGCGATGATGCCTTCAACTTCATTAACCGCAAGTTGCAACGCTTCGTTGTTAGGCGCATAAATACGCAAGTTACCATCGTCTTCAATGTCGATTTGTGCACCGCTTTTCTCAGTAATGGCTTTGATGGTTGCGCCACCTTTACCAATCACTTCACGGATTTTATCCACATCAATTTTCATCGCATGCATACGAGGTGCCGTGCTTGCCACTTCTTCACGTGCCGATGAAAGCACACGGTTCATTTCGCCTAAAATATGCAAACGCGCTGTTTGCGCT
The DNA here is from genome assembly GCA_964568295.1 of uncultured Spongiibacteraceae bacterium. Taxonomy (GTDB): domain Bacteria; phylum Pseudomonadota; class Gammaproteobacteria; order Pseudomonadales; family DT-91; genus DATCSZ01. The sequence continues at coordinate 3,053 of CAZMQC010000022.1, forward strand.
TGTTGCAAAGCGATTTCCATGATTTGCTCGGTGATGCCTTCAATTTTGATGTCCATTTGCAGTGCAGTAATACCTTCAGCAGTACCCGCTACTTTAAAGTCCATATCGCCTAAATGGTCTTCGTCACCCAAAATATCGGTTAACACGGCAAATGAATTACCTTCTTTTACCAAGCCCATGGCAATACCCGCCACTGGCGCAGAAACTGGTACACCTGCATCCATCAATGCCAATGAACCCACGCACACAGAAGCCATTGAGCTAGAGCCGTTCGATTCAGTAATTTCACTCACAACGCGAATGGTATAAGGGAAATCGTCACCTTTTGGTAAGGTTGGAGCAATACCACGACGCGCCAAACGACCATGACCCACTTCACGACGACCAACACCGCCCATTCGACCACACTCACCTACTGAATAAGGAGGGAAGTTATAGTGCAACATGAAGTTGTCTTTGTATTCGCCTTGTAGCGCGTCGATGATTTGCGCATCACGGGTTGAACCTAAGGTTGCAACACCAATCGCCTGCGTTTCGCCACGAGTAAACAAGGCTGAACCGTGAACATTCGGCACAACGCCTGTTTGTACACTGATAGGACGCACGGTTTTATTGTCGCGACCATCAATACGTGGTTCACCACTTAAAATACGTTGACGAACGATTTGTTTCTCAAGTTGTGAAAATACGCCAAGAATATCTTTTGCAGCGAAGTCTGAATCTTCACCACCGAATTTTTCTACCGCGTCTTTTTTCAAGCTATCCACTTGCGCATAACGTAACATTTTTTCAGTAATACGATACGCTTCGCCAATCGCGTCTTGGTACGCCTCAGTGATAACATCAACCAACGCTTGATTAGCAATAACTTCTGGCAACTGCCATGAGTCTTTTGCCGCTTCTTTAGCTAATTCGTTAATCGCTGCAATCACAGCTTGCATTTCTTGGTGAGCGAATAAAACTGCGCCTAACATCTGGTCTTCGGTTAATTCTTGCGCTTCCGACTCAACCATTAATACCGCGTCTTTAGTACCCGCAACCACCATGTCTAAACGAGAGCTGGCTAATTCTTGGAAGCTTGGGTTTAACAAATAACCTTCGCTATCGCTGAAACCAACACGCGCTGCGCCAATTGGACCGTGGAACGGTACGCCTGAAATAGCTAAAGCAGCTGAGGTTGCAATCATACTGATAATATCGGGATCAATGCTGTTGTTTGCCGATAAAACCGTGATAATAACTTGTACTTCGTTTTTAAATGCGTCTGGGAATAATGGACGAATAGGACGGTCGATTAAACGCGAAGTTAAGGTTTCTTTTTCACTTGGACGACCTTCACGCTTTAAAAAACCACCTGGGATGCGCCCCACCGCATAGCTGCGCTCTTGATAGTGCACAGATAAAGGGAAAAAATCTTGTCCTTCATTGACAGTTTTGCTTGCTACTACTGTAGCCAACACGCTCACATCATCCATTGATGCCAACACTGCGCCCGTTGCTTGACGCGCAATACGACCTGTTTCTAAGGTTATTTCATGCTTGCCGTATTTAACTTTTTTAATTACTGGATTCACTCAATTTTTCTCCATTGCTTTGTTATTCGGCTAAGTCAAAATGAAATCGACCCATTATTAGGGTCGATTTCTTAGCGAACAACAAGTTTGCTTAGCGACGTAAACCTAAACGCTGAATTAGGCTTGTGTAACGCTCAAGATTTTTGTTTTTCAAATAATCCAACAATTTACGACGTTGGTTTACCATACGAATAAGACCGCGACGTGAGTGGTGGTCTTTTTTGTTACTTGCAAAGTGTTCTTGCAATTTATTGATATTGTAAGTTAATAATGCAACTTGTACTTCTGGTGAACCGGTATCACCTTCTGCTTGTTGATAATCTTTTACAATTGCTGCTTTTTCTTGTGCACTTAATGCCATGATAATTACCTTTTAAATATGCTCTAATATTCAGCTTTGCCACGCATATTTATAGCAAAGCTAAGGATTTACAATTAAACGGCGCGGAGCTAACCTATCGCCTTCTACTACCCCAAGTCCAAGAAACAATCCGTCTTCACGTCGAATACGAACCATGCCTTGAATGGAACTCTCAGCCAGCGTAACCGCTTGACCTAGCTGCACATGATACCCTGATTTATCATTAACTTCTACAACAGGAAAGTGATTTACTGAATTTTCTGCGGGGATTAATAAACGATCTAAACCGTCTAAACCCTCAGCTTCTTTAATCGCTTGCAAACGCTCTAAGGTGATGCATTGTTGCTCAATAAACTTGCCCGCTTGAATACGATGTAAACGAATTAAATGCCCGCCCAAACCGCCTAAGCTACTGGCAATATCCTCTGCCAACGTGCGAATATACGTTCCTTTACTGCACCAAACGGTAATATCAAGCTGCGCTTGTGCGCCAGCACGAAAAGCATTCAAATCCAATTGATGAATGGTTATTTCTCTGGATTTGCGCTCAATCGTAATGCCTTGCCTCGCTAGCTTATACAACGGCTGCCCATCAACCTTTAACGCCGAATACATCGGCGGCACTTGTTGGATAACACCGACAAACTGCTGTAATACGTGCTCCACATCGGTGAGCTGAATGTGTGAAGTATCTTGTACTTCAAGCACTTCCCCTTCCGCATCGCCGGTGGTGGTTTGCACACCCAATACAATGATGGCTTGATAAGCCTTGTCAGCATCAAGCATGTATTGAGAAAACTTAGTCGCTTCACCCAAGCAAATTGGCAACACACCGGTTGCCATTGGGTCTAAATTGCCAGTATGCCCTGCTTTTTGTGCTTCAAAAAGATGTTTAACCCGTTGCAAAGCGCGGTTAGAACTATCGCCTTTGGGTTTATTAAGCAGAATAATGCCATCAATGGCGCGACCTTTACGCCGTCTCATTCCTCATCGTCACCTTGCTGGAGCTTGGCATCGCTTTGCAAAGCCTGATCAATCAGTGCTGACATATGCAGACCACGCTGCAAACTATCATCAAACAGGAAATTAAGATTAGGCACGGTACGCATTTGCGCAATCCGCGCAATTTCGGTTTTTAGAAAGCCTGCGGCTTTATTCAGAATAGCAACCGACGGTTCCGCAACCTGCTTATCGTCAACACCTAGAATGGTGACAAAAACCTTAGCGTGTGCCAAATCCTTACTCACCTCAACATCGGTAACGCTCACCATACCTAAGCGCGGGTCGCGTAGCTGCAACTGAATTAATGACGACAGCTCCCTGCGGAGAAAATCCGCAAGGCGCTGTTGACGTCCAAATGCTTTAGCCATGTCATTAATCCGTTACAGTGAACGAGCAATTTCTTGGCGGTCGAAGACTTCAATTAAGTCGCCAACGCGGACATCCAAGTAGTTTTTCACACCGATACCACATTCCATACCGTGACGCACTTCAGCAACGTCGTCTTTAAAGCGGCGCAATGATTCCAATTCGCCCTCAAAAATAACCACGTTATCACGCAATACACGGATAGGCTTGTTACGATGCACCGAACCTTCAAGCACCATACAACCTGCAACCAAACCAAATTTCGGTGATTTAAAGGTGTCACGCACTTCGGCAATACCCACGATTTGTTCGCGCATTTCTGGCGACAACATACCGCTTAACGCCTGTTTCACGTCTTCAATCATGCTATAGATAACGCTGTAGTAGCGTAAATCCACACCTTCGCGTTCACAGATTTCTTTAGCGGTTGTTTCAGCACGCACGTTAAAACCAAAGATAACCGCATTGGTGGTAATCGCTAAGTGCGCATCGCTTTCGGTAATACCGCCTACGCCTGCGCTTACAATGTTCACCGCCACTTCGTCGTTACCCATTTCAAGCAACGAGCTTTGAATCGCTTCCAAAGAACCGCGTACGTCGGATTTCAACACCACGTTCAACTGTTGTTTGGCTGATGCAGCTTGCCCCATTGCTTCGAACAAGTTTTCTAACTTGCCCGCTTGTTGTCTTGCCAAACGTGA
>CAZMQC010000022.1:7156-14944 GCA_964568295.1 uncultured Spongiibacteraceae bacterium
GCGCGACTCAACCACAACACCACGTGCTGGAATATCGCGAGCTGCTTTCAGCTCTAACACTTCTGCTTGTAACAATACCGCTTCTAGCAAGGCATCAATACCTTCACCGCTTTTCGATGATACGCCAACAAACTGAATATCGCCGCCCCACTCTTCTGGAACAACACCTTCTGCCACCAGTTCGTTTTTAACGCGATCTAAATCTTTTTGTGGTTTATCCACTTTGGTCATTGCAACTACGATAGGTACATTCGCCGCCCGTGCGTGCTGAATCGCTTCACGAGTTTGCGGCATTACACCATCATCGGATGCAACGACCAAGATAACCACGTCGGTACTTTGTGCACCACGGGCGCGCATCGCAGTAAAGGCGGCGTGACCAGGGGTGTCCAAGAAAGTAACGATACCGCGATCCGTGGTTACATGGTATGCCCCGATATGCTGGGTGATACCACCTGCTTCACCACTGGCGACACGGCTTTTACGAATATAATCCAGCAGCGAGGTTTTACCATGGTCAACATGCCCCATAACTGTTACCACAGGTGCTCTCGACTCTAACGTACCCTCTTTGGTATTCAACACCTCGAACAGATTATCTTCAAGCTGGGTCGCACTGATAAGTTTGTATTTATGTCCAAGCTCTTCAACCACCAAAATTGCGGTATCTTGATCCAAAGCTTGGTTAACGGTTGCCATTACACCCATTTTCATCAGTGTCTTAACAACTTCACCCGCTTTGACGTTCATTTTTTGCGCCAAATCACCCACGGTAATGGTTTCAGCCAATTCTACTTCGTGCACCATTTTTTCCGTTGGGCGTTCAAACGCCTGTTGTTTTAAATCAGAACGTTTTAATTTACGACGTGAATGGCGACGACCTTCATCAAACTCACCATCATCATCAATTTGGGCAAATAGATTATGAGTGCGTTTGGTTTTATCGCGTCCACCTTTGCTGTCTTTTGCTACACGCGCTTTTGCGGGTTTATCCGCATCATCTTCATCATCTTTGCCACGAACTTTGCGTTTAATATCCTTATCATCTGCAGACGTTACAGCCGCAGCTGCCGCAGGTGCAGGTTTTGTACTTGTAGGTGCTTTTTCGCTGGCTTTGGCTTTCGCTTGTTTTTCTGCTTTTTCAGCCGCGCGTTTTCTTGCTACTTCTTCGGCCGCTAATCTTGCCGCTTCTTCTTCACGCGCTTTCTCATCTGCTTTCGCCTGCATGATAGCCGCGTGTTCTTCAGCCGCTTTACGCTCTTGCTCTTTGCGACGAATAGCCGCTAATTGACGCAATACTTCAGGATCGGTTGGATCTTTAGCCGCGCTGCGCTCCAGCTCTTCTTTCGCTAAACGTTCGCGCTCAAGTTCTTCTGCGCGCTCAGCCGCTAAACGCGCAGCTTCAGCTTCGGCTGCTTGCTTGGCCGCTTCTTCTGCTTGGCGCTTGCGATCCTGCTCTTCTTGCTCAGCTTTTAACTTCGCTTCACGCTCTTTCGCTTTGGCTTCGTTTTCTTGTGCCGCTTTTGAATCCATCAAAGCTTTAGCATCCGCAGCCAATTCGTCTGGATCGCGCTGCACAAAGGTACGTTTTTTACGCACTTCAACGGTAACTGTTTTTTTACCTTGCGAACCACTGGTTTTTAGTGTGGTTTGTGTTTTGCGCTGCAAGGTAATTTTTCTTGATGCAGCCCCATCATTTTGTGGCTGCAAATGCGCCAAAAAGGAATCCTTATCTTCATCAGACACGGAATCACTTGGCTTTTTATGCGGCAATCCCGCTTCTTTCATTTGTTCTAACAAATTTTCAACTGGCATATTTACAGTTTTTGCCAATTGCTCAACAGTCATATCTGTCATAAATCTTTCTCCTATCGTATAAAAGGCCGATAGTGTTATTCCTCACTAGCAAACCATGGTGCGCGTGCTGTCATAATCAATTGCCCAGCGCGCTCGGCGTCCACTCCGTCAAATTCAAGCAAATCTTCTACCGCTTGCTCAGCCAAATCTTCCATGCAAACAATGCCATTTGCAGCTAATTGATAAGCTAGCTCTTTATCCATTCCTTCCATTGTTAACAAGTCTTCTGCAGGTTCGTTTTTCTCTTCACCTGAAATCGCTTGTGCTAACAATGCATTTTTGGCTCGCGTTTGTAATTCTTCGGCAATCTCCTCGTCGAAACCATCAATGGCTAATAATTCTTCCATCGGAATATAGGCAACTTCATCAATATCGCTAAAGCCTTCTTGGACTAACACTTCAGCTAGATCTTCATCAACACCTAATGCGTTAACAAATAAATCAAGCAAGCCGCCGGTTTCTTCTTCTTGTTTTTCTGCCCAAGCTGCCGAATCCATTACATTAATTCGCCAACCGGTTAATTCACTCGCCAAGCGAATATTCTGACCTCCACGGCCAATCGCCTGAGCCAAATCGTTTTCAGCTACCGCAACATCCATCGAATGCGCATCTTCATCCATTACAATGCTTTCCACCTCAGCAGGTGCCATGGCATTAATCACAAGTTGCGCTGGGTTTTCATCCCATAAAATAATATCAACGCGCTCACCGTTTAGCTCACCTGAAACAGCCTGCACACGTGCACCACGCATACCAACACAAGCGCCAACAGGGTCAATGCGCCCATCATTGGTTTTTACAGCAATCTTAGCTCTAACACCTGGATCACGTGCCGCGCCTTTGATTTTAATCACTTCTTCCGCAACTTCTGGCACTTCTAAACGGAACAGCTCAATAATCATTTCAGGGCAAGTACGACTTAAAATCAGTTGCGGACCGCGATTGTCGGTATTAATTTCTTTCAATACCGCGCGTACACGATCGCCCATGCGGAAGATTTCGCGGGCAATTGCTTCCGACTTCGGCAACAAGGCTTCTGCGTTATTACCTAAATCAACCACAACATTGTCGCGCGTTACTTTTTTCACAACGCCGTTAACCAATTGGCCAACTTGGCTACGATATTGCTCAACCACTTGCGCTTTTTCAGCTTCACGTACACGCTGAACAATGACTTGCTTAGCGGTTTGTGCAGCAATACGACCAAAGTCGATATTTTCGATTTTCTCTTCAAAAACATCGCCCACTTTAAGTTCAGTGCTCATTTCTTGCGCTTCATCTGAATAAAGCTCAACACCCAACGTTGCAGGCTGATCATCGCCCACCACATACCAACGGCGGAATGTTTCATAACTGCCATTAGCGCGGTTAATCACCACATAAATATCTGATTCTTCTTCATAGCGTTTTTTGGTTGCTGTTACCAATGCTTGCTCTATCGCCTGAAAAATAACTTCTTTATCGACGCCTTTTTCGTTTGATACTGCTTCTGCAACCAGTAAAATTTCTTTACTCATAATTCAAGCCTCACAATTTATCTTAGTCCTTAGCCTAATCCTTAAAAACGACATTTGCCTTTTCAATCGTCTCAAAAGGCAACACATATTCTTCATCTTCTATTTGTAGAAGAATTTCATCATCTTCAATTCCATTCAAAACGCCTACAAATCGACGGCGCCCCTCAAATGGAATACGCAAACTGAGCTTCACCCATTTACCAACATATTTTTGGTATTGCTCTAAGGTAAACAACGATCTTTCCAAGCCAGGCGAAGAAATCTCTAAGGTATAACGCCCCTGAATAGGATCTTCAACATCTAAAATAGCACTCACTTGATGACTGACTAACGCACAATCATCAACACTAATGCCTTTTTCACTATCAATGAAGATACGCAACGTGCTGCTTTTGCCTTGGGCTATCTGCTGCACCCCCCAAAGCTCAAACCCCATCTCGTTGATAGTCGGCTCTATAATTTGTTGAATATGTTCAATATTTGCCACAAACTTATTCTCTAGCAATAAAAAATGGGCACACGGCCCATCGAAAAATCCTTGCTTTATATAACAAAAAAGCCCTTAACGGGCTAATTTCACATTCCAATCTAGCAAGCGGCAGGATTATAGAGCTTAGCACTGTTTTGGTCAATCGCTAAAACCCTTACTGCCTTGCTTTATTATGGTGCCGAAGACGAGATTTGAACTCGTACAGCCATAAGCCACTACCACCTCAAGGTAGCGTGTCTACCAATTCCACCACTTCGGCTAAAACGTTTTACTCGCTTGGAATATCATCCGTAACAGGTGCTTGATTCACTGTTGGCAACGCAGGAACTTCTGCATTATCAAGCTTGTTAATTTGTTCCATTAGCAACGAATCTTCAAAAACACCATCAACTTTCAAGCTATTTTGCTTAGCAAAATACGCCAAGGTCAAACTACTTAAGAAAAACAACGTAACTAAGATTGAAGTCCAGCGCGTTAGCAAGTTACCGCCACCTGCTTGACCCAATACGGTTTGCGAACTACCGCCACCAAATGAAGCCCCCGCATCAGCACCTTTACCTTGCTGAATTAAAATAAGCCCCACAATCACGATTGCAATCAAGGCATGCACTATCAATACTGCGTGTTCCAAAATTCTACCCCACCAATGTACAAATTGTTGTAAATTCTTCCGCTTTTAACGATGCACCGCCAATCAAGCCACCATTAATATCCGCCATCGCCAATAAAGCCTGCGCATTCTCAGCATTCATACTACCGCCATATAAAATCGGCGTTTGCTGGGCAATTTTTTCATCTTTCTCAGCCAGCAATTGACGAATAAAAACGTGAATAGCCTGCGCTTGCTCTGGTGTTGCTGTCAAGCCTGTGCCTATTGCCCAAACTGGCTCATAAGCAATTAATGCATTAGCAAAAACGGCTACACCATACCGTTCAATAACGGCCATGAGCTGCGACTGAATCACCGCTTCTGCTTGGCCGCTTTCGCGTTGCTCTAGCGTTTCGCCTACACATAAAATCGGCTTCAAACCCATTTTCTGCGCCTGCATAAATTTTTGCGCAACTATCGCATTACTTTCTGTGTAATACTCGCGCCGCTCCGAGTGGCCAACTAAAACCAGCTGAACGCCTATATCAGCCAACATCGCAGCTGATACCTCACCCGTATAAGCGCCCTTTTCAGCGTGCTCCGCACAAAGGTTTTGCGCACCTAACATAATTGAAGATTCGCGCAAAATCTCTTGTGCCAAACCCATGTATAGTAAAGGAGGACAAACGGCGCAATGCAGTTTTGTACTTGTTGGCACACTTGATTTCAGAGCGATTAACAACGCCTTAGCTTGCGCCAAATCACCATTCATCTTCCAATTACCAACAACCCATTTTTCTTGCATTACTACCCCTCATAAAAAGGTCGCTAATATTACCTAACTGACTAGCAAGCTGCAAGCAGACTAAGCGATTGTTTTGCTAATTTCAGCGACAATCCCTGCTAAATATTCAACTTGACGCTTAACCAAACTCTCGTCCTCACCCTCAACCATAACACGGATGACTGGCTCAGTTCCCGAAGGACGCAACAACACCCGCCCTTTACCCCGCATGGCTTGCTCAGAATTTTTTACCGCTTCCTGTAGCGTCTCATGGCTCAACACCGCAGATTTATCAGCCACTTTGACATTAATCATTTCTTGCGGAAATTTTTTAACTGGCTTTAATGCTTCGCGCAAACTTTTGCCCGTTTTCTTCAAGGCTTGCAACGCTTGCAACGCCGACACAATACCATCGCCTGTAGTCGTAACGTCACCACAAATCAAATGCCCTGATGATTCACCACCCAAGCACCAACCATTCTTCTCCATTTCCTCCTTAACATAACGATCACCCACTGCCGCTCGAACAAACTGCATACCGTGTGATTTAATCGCTAATTCAATCGCCAAGTTAGTCATCAAAGTGCCAACCACACCCGCACAACCATTTTCATTTGGCTTTCTTTGACTTGCCATCAAGTACAATAAATCATCACCATCAACAATATTACCGCGATCATCAACAAACAATACGCGGTCGCCGTCGCCATCAAAAGCAATACCCAAATCTGCGCGTGTCTCCAAGACCTTTTTACTTAAAGCTTCGGGCTCTGTCGAACCCACGTGATGGTTAATATTCAAGCCATCTGGCTCAACGCCAATGCTAACAACTTCAGCACCTAGCTCACGAAATACGTTGCCCGCAATGTGGTATGTCGCGCCATGCGCGCAGTCGATCACCAAACGTACACCTTTAAGAGAAAAACCCATCGGCACGGTACTTTTACAGTATTCAATATAACGTCCCGCCGCATCATTAATACGACTCACTTTGCCTAAGCGCTCGCTACTTACGGTTTGCATCGGCATATCCAAATAGCGCTCAATCTCCAACTCAGTTTCGTCAGTTAGTTTCGTACCATCACCTGAAAAAAACTTAATGCCATTATCATGGAAAGGATTGTGCGAAGCACTGATTACAATGCCCGCTTGCGCATTCAACGTCCGTGTTAAATAGGCAATTGCAGGCGTAGGCATCGGCCCTAACAAACTCACATTAACACCTGCGGCAACCAAACCTGCTTGCAAGGCTGACTCAAACATATAGCCCGAAATACGCGTGTCTTTGCCAATCAGAATACGGTTGCTTTCGCCAGGGTTTTGCTTAGCGAAATAATGCCCTACAGCCCAACCCAACTTAATCACAAAGTCAGGTGTAATCGGATATTCCCCTACGCGCCCACGAATACCGTCTGTGCCAAAATATTTTCTACTCATAACCCTTTATCCGACTCAATAAAATTCATTACTTTTAACGCATCAACCGTTGCTTTCACATCATGCACACGTACAATCCAAGCGCCCTTTTGCACCGCTAGCATTGCCAATGCAATACTGCCTGCCAATCTATCGCTCACATCGCGGCCATTTAAAATTTGCCCAATCATCGCTTTGCGTGACAAACCCACCAACAACGGCATTTCTAGCGCCTGAAAACTATCCAAACGATTGAGCAAGGTGCGATTATGCTGCAAATTTTTACCAAAGCCAAAACCGGGATCAAGCAAAATATTGTGTTTTTTAACGCCCGCCTGCAACGCTTCAGCGCAGCGCTGCATAAAAAAATCGCCAAGCTCTTGCAACACATCATGGTACTGCGGATTAACCTGCATGGTATTAGGCGTACCCTGCATGTGCATCACACATATTGGCAACTGAGTTTGCGCCGCAACTTGCAACGCGCCTTCACGCTGAAAAGCGCGGATATCATTTAGCAAACCAGCGCCAAGCTTTGCCGCTTCCAGCATTAGTTCAGGCGAACTGGTATCAATAGAAAAAACCACATCGTAATCACGAACCGCTTCCAGCAACGGTAAAACACGCTGCATTTCTTCGTCTAACGATACCGTTTTAGAACCCGAACGGGTAGATTCACCACCAATATCAATGATACTCGCGCCTTCCGCCACCATCTGATCGACACGGCGACGGCAAGCATCCAGACTCAACTTCTCTGATTGATAATACTGCCCACCATCAGAAAAAGAATCAGGCGTTGTATTTAAAATCGCCATAACCTGCGGTTTTTGACGATCCAGAGAAAATAAAGACTTAGCCATACGTGATTAACAAGAAAAGGGCTGCAACTTGCAGCCCTATTATTATGAAATGGCGGGATCCGCTGCCCCATCGCTTGTATCAACGGGCGCTTGCGTGTCTCGACGCTTAGAAACAAAATCGCTTTGATCGGGATTATCCCAATTTTTAGGCGGACGTACGCTACGGCGCTGCATCAAATCGTCCACCTGATCCGAATCCAAGGTTTCATATTCCATCAGCGCATCTTTCATGGCATGAAGAATATCAATATTCTCATTCAAAACACGATAAG
>CAZMQC010000023.1:0-14774 GCA_964568295.1 uncultured Spongiibacteraceae bacterium
ATGGCGGGTGCTGCGCTACAAGGCTTGCTACGCAATCCCTTAGCCGGCCCAAGCTTGGTTGGCGTGACCAACTGCGCCGCCTTAGGCGCGGTGATTATGCTGTATATGGGTTGGGCGAATTTGGCATGGTTTGTATTACCCGCTGGCGGCATGGTCGGCGCACTCTTATCGGTGGTGCTGATATTTTTCTTGGCGGGACGTGGCGCGAGCATTTTAAACCTGATTTTGGCGGGCGTTGCGATTAACGCCGTGGCGTCATCGTTTATTTCTTTAGTGCTCAATTTCGCTAAAAACCCCTACGCCATGAATGAAATTGTTTATTGGCTGTTAGGCTCGGTCAGTAACCGCAGCATCAATGATGTGCTGATTTCTGTGCCATTTATGCTAGCGGGTTGTGCGTTGTTACTATTAAGCCGCAACTTTCTTGATGCTTTAAGCTTAGGCGAAGAAACCGCGCAAACCTTGGGCTTTAATATTTATAAGCAACGCGCTTGGCTGATTGTTGGTGTTGCGTTAAGCGTTGGCGCAGCGGTATCGGTCAGCGGCAGTATTGGCTTTATTGGTTTGGTCGTCCCGCATCTGCTACGCCCCCTTGTACGCAATGAGCCCGGCAAATTATTAGCCGTTAGCGCTATTGGCGGCGGCTTACTGCTGTTACTGGCTGATATTGCCGTACAAGTACTATCCGTTAGCCAAGAGCTAAAACTTGGCGTCGTCACCGCCATGGTCGGCGGTCCATTCTTTCTCTGGTTAATTTACCGTATGCGTAATGAGGTGATGTAATGTTGATTGAAACAAAAAATCTTAATTTACAAATCGGTAGCAAACAACTGTTGAAAGATGTTTCCATCAGCATTGCGCAAGGCGAGATTATTGGTTTAATTGGTCCGAATGGGGCGGGTAAATCGACCTTGCTGAAAGTGTTAGCCAATATTATGCCCGCTGATTCGGGGAGTTATTCTTTTGCCCAGCAAGCCATCGGCGATTACAACGAAAAGCAATTTGCCCAGCAAGTCGGTTATTTAGCGCAGAACGCAACCGCGCATTGGCCGTTACAGGTACAGCGCTTAATTGAGCTCGGTCGCCTGCCCTATCAAAGCTTTCGGCAAAAATTAACCACTCAAGATAAGCAGTCCATTCAAGCCGCCATTGCAAAAACAGGCGTTGCGCATTTATTGGATCGCGTGGTGACGACGCTATCGGGTGGCGAGCAAACGCGAGTGTTTTTAGCACGTTTATTCGCTTCGCAACCGCAAGTGATTTTTGCCGATGAACCAATTGCAGCTTTAGATCCTTATCACCAACTGCATATTATGGAAATACTACGGGATCACGCTAAAAATGGAGGCACGGTGGTGGTGGTGATGCATGATATTAACTTAGCCAGCCGCTTTTGCGACAAAATGATTTTGATGCAAGAAGGACAAATTCGCAGCTTTGGCACCATTAATGAATTATTAGTTGATGACGTACTGCCCGATACGTTTCGCATCAAATTGCGCATGTTCTGCGAAGGCGATAGCTACGCGATTATGCCTTGGGAGAGGAACGAGGCTTAATCCGTTCCACTATCAAGACGGGCAATTGATGCACAAACTTGTTGCAGCCTTTAAAAACCTCAAACCAAGCTAATAACATGAACAAGCCCAAAATGCTTAGTAAAACATTTATAATTTAGTGAAAATGACTATCCAATCATGTTATAAATGTACCAAATAAAGATGAGGATCAAAGATGGCTTTTAGTCATGAGTTTGGTGCAAGTACACACACAGGATTAGTACGCTCTAATAACGAAGATAATTACTTAGCTGACCCTGCTATCGGCCTATGGTTAGTGGTTGATGGTATGGGCGGGCATGATGCGGGCGAAGTCGCCAGCCAAATTGTTAGAGACTCTGTTAACCAAGCGATTAAAAACCGCAAGCCGCTTAATGATGCTATTTTGCAATCACATTTCGACGTGCAAGATGCTGCCAATAACAATATCGGTAGCCCAAATATGGGAACTACGATTGTTGCATTGCAGTCCTTAGGTGAAAACTACAAAGTTGCTTGGGTCGGCGATAGTCGTGCCTATCTTTGGGACAACAAACAGCATCAATTAAAACAATTAAGCAAAGACCACTCGTATGTACAATCACTGGTTGATGCGGGCTTGCTCAAACCCGAAGAAATGAACAGCCATCTACAAAAAAACGTGATTACCCAATCATTGGGGATTTCTGTTTTAGAAACCGTTACAGTGGATAGTATCGAAGGGCAATGGTCGCCAGAGCAAAAAATTCTACTGTGCAGTGATGGCTTAACCGATTTGGTGAGCGATATGGAAATCGCCCATATTCTGCGCAAATATCAGCATAAAACTCCGCAAGAAATTAGTGACATATTAATTGAAACCGCGCTTAGCAAAGGCGGCATAGACAACGTGACGGTTGAAGTCATCAACGCGCCCAATCTTGCCAAATCAGCGGATTGGTTGTCTTGGCAAAACCTTGGCTTAGCGGTGTCGGTTTTAATTATTATCGGTCTATCCACATGGGCACTGTTCTAGCTTGCCATGGCTTCACAAATTCCTGGCTATCAACTTATCAAGAAAGTCGGCGAGGGCGGTATGTCAGTCGTCTATCTTGCTATTCAGTTAAGCGTAGGACGGGAAGTTGCACTAAAAGTACTTGCGCCACAACTACGCAATGATGCGGATTTTACCGAAAAATTTTATCGAGAAGCCAATATTGTCGGACGCTTTAGCCATCCGAATGTTATCGCTATTTTTGACATCGGCCGCCATCAGCAAAACTTTTATATGGCGATGGACTATTTGCCCGGTGGTAGCTGTAAAACACTGATCAAGCAAAGAGATTTTTCAGTACTCGAAACCATTACCATTTTGCGCGACATTAATAACGCGCTTGAGCATGTACACAATTTAGGTTATCTGCACTGCGACATTAAACCTGAAAATATTATGTTTCGTGCTGATGGTAGTGCTGTGTTAACCGATTTTGGCATTGCTAAAGACCTGCACGAACCCACTACCAGCCATACAGTGGCAGGCACACCCGCCTACATGAGCCCTGAACAGGCGCAAGGCTTAAAGCTGGATAAAAGCTCTGATATTTATAGCATGGGTATTCTGCTGTATGAGCTGTTAACAGGAAGGCAGCCTTACTACGGCAAAGACTCGGTGAGTTTAGCACTGCAACATATTTCAGCGCCCTTACCTGAATTGCCCGATGAATTAGCGGTTTTCCAACCGTTGCTACAACGTATGTTGGCAAAAAAACCAGGCGCACGTTTTCAAAACTGCAATGAAGTAAGACATGCGCTCGATTTTTTTGAGTCGCAATACCAAAGAAAAGTCGGCAAAAAACTACCGTTAAAGCTGCAACTGCACTTTCTTGCTAATAAGCTCAACACCCAATTTAATCAATTTTTAGGACACTTAAAGCAATTACGCTTTTCTTTGAAACACGGCTTGTATATAAAACTGGTTGAGCGCTTTTTTGATGATGTTGACTTGGTGAAAGTTTCACACACGCTCGCTACCACCGATCACGCAAGCACCAATATTCAAAAATTGCTGTATTCAGATCCTGTGGCACTAGCAGTTGCCAGTAAACAAGCTAAAGTGCTTGCCCCAACATGGCTGATTGCCTCGCTTGTTTTAAGCATCGTGCTTGCCGCGAGCTTTATTCCCAATAGCGACTACTTTGTCCAATATATCAATAGCATCGGCAGCCCAAAAATTATTTATATTGATTAAACCGCACCCGCATCAGCCAAAGCATTTTCTAGCGCGTTTCGGGCAAATGGACGTGGCAACACCGCAACAACCCCTGCTTCTCTTGCTTGTTCTAAGCGTTCATTACGTTGCTCCGAAGATACCAGTAAAAAAATTAAGTCTGCTAATGCGTCCTGCATTTTAGTTTGCTCTATTAATTTAAAAACGTCGCCATCTTCAAAATACATGGAGCTAATCACCACATCAATTTTTTGTTGCGCCAAACAATCCAGCGCTTGCGCAATGGTGTTACAGGTGGTTACGGTTTGATCCACCCCAATCGCACGTAATTCATGCAAGAGTGTTGCCGCCAACACACGTGATGGCGCGAGCAATAAAATAGTCATCGAGTCGAACGAAGAAGTCATAAAATGCCTTTTGTCTGGCAAAACGAACTGTTAGCATAACTTTGCTTTTTTTATTTATCAATTGGCAATCATGACAAATCCCAATCCTCTCCAACTTTGCTTATTAATGACCGGCACCGAGTTAATGACAGGTGATATTATTGACAGTAATTCGGCCTACTTAGGTCATGTTTTTAGCGAAATCAACCTTGATATTGTTGAAAAAGTGACCATTGCTGATAACAAGGATTTATTAATTGAACAAATCCAGCGGCTAACAACACACTACCCTATTTTGTTTATGAACGGTGGCTTAGGGCCAACCGAAGATGATTTAACCGCCGAGGTTTTAGCCAAAGTTGCCAAGCAACCTATCGTGCGCCATAAAGACGCAGAACAACACGTTATTACTTGGTGCGAACAACGCGGTTTAGCAGTTAATCAAGCCAATTTAAAACAAGCCGATTTACCCCAATCGGCCACAATATTTCCCAACGCGCCTGGCAGCGCAGCAGCGTTTTATCTAACAATTAACGGCTGCCTTGTAATTGCCACGCCTGGCGTACCGTCCGAACTTAAAACAATTACTCAGCGCGACATTTTACCCTTTTTACAATCGCGATTTACCCTCCCTGCCATACAACCGTGGCAGCAATACCAGCTATTTGGCACGGGTGAATCAAGCTTACAGCAATTACTCAACGATTCATTTCCGAGTATTCGCGATGATTACGAAATTGGTTTTCGCGCCAACTTCCCTTATGTGGAATTGAAACTACGCAACAAAACCGCACAAACGCAAGCACCCACCGCGTTATTAAACTACTTAGATGAGCTTATCATTGGCGGCGCTCATGCAAAAATAGCGAATAATTTAGTTAACCTATTGAGCGAAAGACAGTTGACCATCAGCTGTGCAGAATCCTGCACAGGCGGTTTAATTGCGAGCGAACTGACTAAAGTCTCTGGTTCATCAGCGGCTTTTCATGGCGGTATCGTGAGCTATAGTAATGCGATTAAAGAAAAGCTACTTGGTGTTCCAGCCGATGCTTTAACGCAACACGGCGCAGTCAGCGAAACCGTTGCGCTCGCCATGCTAGCAGGCATTTTTGAACAGACGGCGAGTGATTATGCAATTGCGGTAACAGGAATTGCAGGACCGAATGGCGGTAGCGATGAAAAACCTGTAGGCACAGTATTTATTGCCTTTGGTAGCCAACAACAAAGGCAGGTCATTAAACTTTGTATTCGATTAACACGGCATGAATTTCAAAAGCTAGTGGCAACCATTGCGCTTGATTTAATTAGACGCCAAGTATTGGGATTGTCTTTAACGCCACATTATTTAACGCGTTGGCGCGCCAGTTAATTCACTGGCGCAATCGGCATTTTAGTCGGCAAGCGAAACTGTTGCTGCTCTAAACACCATTGCCAAAATGTTGCCTCGACGTTGGCTTGTAGAAATGTTTGATAATAGTCATCAACTTGCTTTTGTAGTGCTTGCCACGAAATCACTTGTTGTTGCAGCAACAATTCAATTTTGCCTTCCAAGCGGTAGCGTCTAGCGGGACTAACATCCAAACCTTGAGCAAGTTGCTGATACAGTCCTTGTATTTCATTACAAACTTGCTCAAGCATTGTTCTCTCCTATCAACCTAGCTAGCAATTACTTAGCCTCTGCCATGTCACGCACTTCGCGGCGTAATATTTTACCCACATTGCTCTTTGGCAAATCCACTTTAAAGAACACACGTTTAGGCACTTTATAAGCCGCGAGCTTTTCTTTGCAATATTTTCTAACTTCTTCTTCGCTCACTTGCGCATCTTTGGCTTTGACAACATAGGCATGAACCACCTCGCCAGAAGTTTCGTCTTTCTGCCCAATCACCGCCGCTTCCAATATCGCAGGATGGGTGGTCAACACATCTTCCACTTCGTTAGGATAAACGTTAAAGCCCGACACTAAAATCATATCTTTTTTACGGTCAACGATTTTTAAATAACCCTGTTCAGTAACTACCGCAATATCGCCAGTATAAAACCAATCATCAACAATAGTCTTTGCGGTTTCATCTTCATTGCGCCAATAGCCTTTCATCAATTGCGGGCCTTTTACGCATAACTCGCCAGCTTCACCCACTGGCATACTGCGATCATTTTCGCCGCGAATATCAATCTCCGTTTCTGGCACAACTAGCCCTACTGTACCGATTTGATTGCCATTGCCAGGATTTACCGCAACCACGGGCGAAGTTTCAGTTAAACCATACCCCTCACAAACCTCACAACCTGTTACAGCTTGCCATCTATCTGCGGCAGCACGGGTTAATGCCATACCACCTGACAAGGTCATTTTCAAATGCGAGAAATCTAGCTTTTTAAATTCATCGTTATTACATAATGCAACAAATAGCGTATTTAAGCCGCAGAAACCGTTAAACTTCCAACGCTTTAACTCTTTCACCAAGGCAGGAATATCACGCGGATTAGGAATTAAAATAATGTGGCTGCCATTCAGCAAACCAATATAGCTAATGATGGTTGCGTAAATATGGTAAAGCGGCAAAGGCTGCACCAAAATATCGCCACTTTGGGCTAGACCATACGTGGGAAAGTACGTAGAAGACTGCAAGGTATTAGCAATAATATTACTGTGCGTTAGCATTGCGCCTTTGGCTAAGCCTGTAGTGCCGCCTGTGTACTGCAAAATAGCCACGTCACTTGCCTGCATTTTAACCGCTTTAACGGCCTGCTTTTTGCCTTTGGCTAATACTTTAGTAAAGGCAACGGATTGTTTGAAATGAAACTCAGGCACCATTTTTTTCAGGTGTTTGACTGCCAAGTTCATCAATCGACGTTTCGGGCAGGGGTGCATATCAAACAGTTCGGTGACAATGACCGTCTCGATTTTGGTTTTTTCCACCAGCTTACTCGCGGCTTGCGCGACGTTAGCCAATACCACCAAAGCTTTAACACCGGCATCGTTAAACTGATGCTCAAGTTCACGCTCGGTATATAAAGGATTAGTATTCACCACGACCAAACCCGCACGGAACGCGCCTAATGCTGCTATTGGTTGCTGCAAAATATTCGGTAATTGGATGGCAATTCTATCGCCCGGTTTGAGCTCGGTATTGTTCTGTATATAAGCGGCAAAAGCATTGGCGTACTGGTCCAACTCACCGTAAGTAATGGTTTTTCCTAAGCAACTATAAGCTGGACGATGACGATATTTTTGAATAACTTCGTCATATAGCGCTAATAAATTCGGGTAAGCGTCCAGATTAATGCTATCGGGCAATCCGAGTTCTTGACGACGTTGTTGAATAATCTGATTAATGCTGGTCATATTGCTCACCTATTATTGTTCTTGGGCTTATTATTCGTTCTGGATTTCTAGTTGTTCTAATAGTACATCAGGTAACGGCGCATCAATTGCTGCACTAATTGCCATAATGCTTTGTTTTTCAATATCTTCGATAATGCCGTCGGCTTTTGCGGCTTCGATTAAGGCTTTGATAATACGCGGTTTTAACAATGGAAACGCCAACGCCAAACGGTTAACGGAACGACCGAAATCCGCAATAGCGACAGTTGGTAAATCAGTTTCAGCCTCAATGCCTGCAACCTGACAAGCTTTGCGCCAAGCTTCTAGCCGCATAGCTTCGTCCGCACTGCTGGATTGAATCATCATCGCCACAACCAGCTTCACATCCTTTTCAATCGCCTCCATACGACGGTACTTTTGCCGCTCAAAGGTTTTATCAGAAAAATAGCTATCTAAGCTGCTGCGTACCAACTGAAACAAGGCCCATTCATACAATTCGATTTTTCCATTGGACTGGATCAACAATAACATAAAACGTTTAAGCTCTTGATATTGCTCATTACTTAACGAACGCAAACCGCTGACTGCGCGATTCACAACCGGCAAAAAATCCTGACGCTGCCAATTCATCCAAGCATTTTCTTGAAAGTTTTTGTGCAATTCAGGCCATTTATTTGCCAAGCTAGCAATATGTTTTTGCTGCTGCTCATCATTTTTATCGTATAACAGGCATAATAAAATTGATGCCGCTGTTAATGGTTCAGAAAGCTTTTGCATCATCATGGCGCGAGGTTCAACCATTTCATCCATGGTCATGGAAGCCGCCACAGCCACTGCTGCAAAACGTTTCGCCTGTTGTTGATTGTCTTTTATATCGTCTTGCGATATTTGATTGGCCGCTCGTTGCGCCACTTCTGGCTTTAAAAAATAACCATCCCAATTTGGCTGAATGCGTTTGATGCGGTCAACCAACGGCGGGTGGGTAGCAAAAATAGCAGCAACGCGACTTAGCCCTTCGCCAAAAAATAAATGACTGATTTCACTGCCATGTTCATTGGAGATCTGCGAACCGCCGTAACTGCCGCCAATG
Organism: uncultured Spongiibacteraceae bacterium; assembly: GCA_964568295.1. Taxonomy (GTDB): domain Bacteria; phylum Pseudomonadota; class Gammaproteobacteria; order Pseudomonadales; family DT-91; genus DATCSZ01. The sequence continues at coordinate 8,549 of CAZMQC010000023.1, forward strand.
ACTTTCAGCGCATCGGCAATGCCCGATGGATTACGAGTAAACTGCACCGCCGAAGCATCCGCTAAAAACTCGCGCTGGCGGCTAACCGCCGCTTTAATCAGATTGCCAAAAAATGTGCCTAAATAACCTAAAATAATTAAGCCCAAGCCCAAAAATAAAATCGGCCCTTCATTACGCTTACGACTACCCAAACGGCTGCCGCGAATAAAAATCCAGCCCATTTCGGTAATAAACATGATGCCAAACAGCACCGCAATCAGCTTCATATTCAAACGCATATCGCCATTTAGAATATGACTAAATTCATGCGCAACCACGCCTTGCAATTGATCGCGGCTAAAATTATCCAACGCGCCTTGTGTTACCGCTACGACCGCATCACGCGAAGAAAAACCTGCGGCAAAAGCGTTAATGCCCTGCTCCTCTTTCAATACATAGACCGCTGGCACTGGCATATTCGAGGCGAGTGCCATTTCTTCAACCACGTTTAATAAACGCTGCTCTTTAAAATCTTTGCTATCCGCTTGTACCAAAGTACCGCCCATCATTTTGGCAATCGCGCGTCCACCCTTACGGATTTGCAGCCATTTAAATAAGCAGACCAAAGCAATTACGCCGGTAATAAATGAGCTAACCACAACAACCTGCATCCAATCAATTTGTTGCCAAATACTGCATCGCTCATCCATTAAACAAACAAAATCGCGATTAGCACCCGATTCCGTAAACGCAATCGCGCGCCATTCCCAAGGAAAGAGAAACAAAAAAAGATTCGTTAAGGTGATTAAACTCAAAACCGCCAAAACAAATAAAAAGATTAACCATCGGGTATTTTTTCGAGCAACGTCCTGTTGCTCAAAGAAGTTTGTCGCCATAGTTACAACTGATTAGAAGGACACTTTAGGAGCTTGCTCTAGCACGGCACGATCTTCAAACTCTAACATCGCTGCATCGTTTTGATGACCAAATACACCAGCAAAAACAACCGCTGGGAATGATTGCTTATAGGTATTGTATTCCATCACCGAGTCGTTATAAGACTGACGCGCAAATGCCACTTTGTTTTCTGTGCTGGTTAACTCTTCTGATAGCTGCATCATATTAGTATTAGCTTTTAAATCTGGGTAAGCTTCCATCACCATATTTAAACGACCTAACGCGCTGCCTAACTGCCCTTCCGCTTGGCCTAACGTTTGCAATGAATTGCTATCACCCGCACGCGCCGCTTTTAAGCCCGCAAGCGCTGAATTTCTGGCTGCAATAACCGCCTCTAAAGTTTCACGCTCATGTTTAATATAGGCTTTTGCAGTCTCAACCAAATTGGGAATTAAGTCATAACGGCGTTTAAGCTGCACATCAATCTGCGCAAAGGCATTTTGATAGCGATTTTTCAACGCAACCAGTTGGTTAAATACGCGAATAATCAAGAAGATAACTAATACTAAGCCACCCCAAAAAATTAAATTCCCCATGTTTTACCTCGTTGATAGATGAATAAACTTTTAAACAAGCAACATACTATTACAGAACCATATAATCCGCTAGCGTAAGCATTCAAGCAACCAAAATTTTTGCTACAATAGCCGCCTATTTTTCGATTGAGAACACATCATGTCTGTATTAAAAAACGTTACCATCAGCCAAATTAGCATTGGTCAAAAAGCCACTTATAGCAAAACCTGCACCGAGCAAGACGTACAATTATTTGCCATCGTATCGGGCGACCAAAACCCTATTCACTTGGATGAAACTTACGCACAAACCACCCAATTTGGTCAACGTATTGCCCACGGTATGTACACCGGCGCACTGGTTAGCGCGGCATTAGCAACCCAATTACCCGGCCCTGGCACAATTTATTTAGGTCAAGAACTTAAATTCCGTGCCCCCGTTTTTATTGGCGATACCGTTACTGTTGAACTCGAAGTTGAAACGGTGCGTGAAGACAAAGCCATTGTTGGTTTACTTTGTACTTGCACCAAACAAGACGGCACGGTCGTTGCCAGCGGCAAAGCAACCGTGATTGCGCCTAAAGAAAGCATTGAAATGCCTGCAGCGGCGTTGCCTTCCGTTAGCATCAACTAATTATTAATAGGGCTGTAAGTCCTTTGCAGCCCTTATTGCTAAACGACTATGTCCATCAAGCCAATTATTCCTGCAACACTTGATTGGCAAGACAACACGCCTTTCTCTCGTCAATTCGACGATATTTATTTTTCCAAAAATAATGGCTTAGCCGAAAGTAGCTATGTTTTTCTACAGCAAAACCAGCTCGAACAACGCTTTAAAACACTAGCGCAAAGCCACTTCACCATCGCAGAAACCGGTTTTGGCACCGGGCTCAACTTTCTTAATACATGGCAATTATGGAAGCAGCATCGCCAAGCTGGGCAAAAGCTATTTTTCATCTCGGTTGAGCTATATCCATTAAGCAAAACCGACTTGCAACAATGTCTTAGCCCTTGGCAAACACTTGCCGAACTTAGCAACAAACTAATAGCCAACTACCCGCCATTATTGCAAGGTCAACACTGCATCGAACTGGATGACAGCGTGACGCTGATTTTGATTTTTGATGACGTAATACAGGGCTTTAATCAACTATTGGAAAACAGTCATCCCAACCTTGCTTATGCGCCGCAACGCGCTGTTGATGCTTGGTTTTTAGATGGTTTTGCACCGCAACAAAATCAAGGCATGTGGAGCGATGAGGTTTTTCAGTTAATGGCGAAACTTAGCAAGACCAGTACCACCTTAGCCACATTTACTGCGGCTGGTTTTGTCAAACGTGGTTTACAACATGCAGGCTTTCGTACCGAAAAAGTTAAAGGCTACGGCAATAAACGTGAAATGCTACGCGCTGAATTTATTGGCTTGCCCACTGCTACGCAAGATTGCACCAGCCATAAACGCCCGAATCGTTACCAAGCATTCTGGCCAATTTATCGCAGCGAACAAAAAATACGCTCAGTAATTGTGATTGGCGCAGGCATTGCAGGTTGCAGCACAGCAAAACTGCTCGCCGAAGCAGGTTTGCAGGTCACGCTGATTGATAGCAACGACAAACCCATGCAAGCTGCATCAGGCAATCCGCAAGCGGTTTTATTTCCGCGCTTATCCTTGGATGATTCAACCTTTGCCCAATTTAATTTATTCAGTTATTTATACGCCGCACGTTATTACCAACAAGCAGAATTCCGCTCAGCCTTTCACCCCGTTGGCCTATTGCAACTGATCAATGAGCGCATCAATCCCGCCATGCACGGCTTAGCTATTGGCGATTTGATGCGTTATGTGTCTGCCCGCGAAGCTAGCCAACTCGCCAATACCGAATTACAGCATGATGCTTTTTTATACCCCCAGAGCGGCTGGCTCGATACTCAGCAACTTGCCGATTATTTTGCCCATAGTTCGCTTTATCAATTTCATGGCCAGCAAACCGCTGAAAAAATTTATTTTTCAGATCAGCAATGGCATGTGCAATGTCAAAACCAGCAACTTCATGCCGACGCCGTGGTTATTTGTAATGCCTATGCCGCCAAACAGTTATTAAATCTCACACTACCTTGTAAAAATACCCGTGGGCAAATTAGCGGCTTTAATGGCGCTGTAGTTCCGAACATCAACACCATTATTAGCTACGATGGCTATATTTGCCCTAGCGTACAGCAACAATATGTTTGCGGCGCAACCTTTGATTTACACAATGACAATCCTCAAGCAGAGTTAACCTCTGATGCAGAAAATCTTGCATTGCTCGCGCAATATTTACCTGACTTTGAGGTTATCAAAACAGCCGACATCAATTTCCAACGGGTGAACTTTCGCTGTGCTACACCCGATTATTTGCCTTTTACTGGCCCTGTCGCCAACGAAGCTGACTTTAATAACACCTACCGTTTTTACAAAGACAATGCCAAAGCCATGATCCCCGAAATCGGCAGCTATCAACCCGGTTTGTTTATCAATATTGGTTTTGGCTCAAGAGGCTTTTCCACCGCGCCTTTATGCGCAGCCATTATTCGCAGCTATATCATGCAACAAGCCTATCCTGTGCCCTTTTCATGCGTTAGCGCATTAAGCCCAGCGCGTTATGTGATACGCCAAATCGCAGGTAGCTATTCACCTTAAACTTGGCGCAACGCATTGACATTAAACGCTTGAGCCATAATCATGTAGTCACTTTCAACACGATAATAACAACATGCAAAAATCTAATATTGAATATCGCCAAGCTGATGCAAAATAGAGCATTTTCATGGAATGATATTGAAGCCGAATGCCAAGTCACAACGCATTGCTTTTATATTGAAAAGCCGTTGGGCGCTGAAATCATCGTGCCCAAGGCGTTACAAAATCAATATCCCTATAATGGCTCCGTTTATGATTGGCTCTATTTTCTGCGCGAAGAAATCAAGCAGTTAGGTTATTTGCACTTTCCCCAACTGCCTATTAACAAATGCAACTACACTCTAGCGCAAGGCGCACCGCAACAGCATCGTTATAGCAACAACCCCTTTATGACATCGTGGTTTCAAGAGCCGCATCAAGACACGCCGCCCTACCCAACCGCCTTTGGCTTAGAACAAGAAAGACGCTTTTTTGCTACATGGCTATTAGGACAAGAATATCTCTACCGCTTTTTTGAACTAAAGCAGCAAGGCATGGCTTTGGAGCAAATACATCGTCAACTCGTACCTGAAAGCATCAGCAATCAAGCTGGCTTGCTGATTAACACGCAGCCAGGGTTGAGTATTATCGACAACAGCGACTACCATCCTTTGTACCATGCCAGAACCTGTCAAATAGAAGCCGTCAAGCAACAACCTGACTTTGACAGTGATGCCAAAATGTATGCTTTTAATGAAGTTGGTTTGCTGTACTACATTGACCAAATGGACAGTGAGCGTGGGCAAGCTTTTCGAGATGAAGAAGATAAAAAGCGTGTGCAATCACGTTTTTAATGCTTCTGATTTGAACGTATATTCAGATAGTAAAACAATAAACTGTGTGGAGTTAGATGTAGGCTGACTTTATTAGGAATATTGTTTTATATTTAAAAACAATATATTAGGTAAAAAGAATGGCGGTGAGGGAGGGAGTCGAACCCTCGATACCGGATTAGGGTATACTCCCTTAGCAGGGGAGCGCCTTCGGCCACTCGGCCACCTCACCGCGAAAACGGTGTGCATAATAGCATAAGCTGACATAATTAAAAGTCTTTTTATGCTATTTCACTCACTTTTTTCGGCTATACGGCTTAATTCTCCACATCAAGCAAGAATTAAGCTTCGTCCTCTTTATCTAAGCCAAACGCTTTATGCAGACCGCGTACTGCCAACTCCATATATTGCTCATCAATAACCACAGAAACCTTGATTTCAGAGGTGGTAATTAACTGAATATTGATATTCAAATCAGCCAATGTTTTAAACATGGTGCTTGCAACGCCTGCATGAGAACGCATACCTACACCCACAATCGAAACCTTACAAATCGAGTCATCAGCAACCACAGATTTCGCCCCAATCTCAGCAATGGTTTTATTTAAAATTTCCACTGCTTTTTTCATTTCCGCTTTAGGCACGGTGAAAGTTAAATCATTGGTATGATCGGCTGCAACGTTTTGCACGATAACATCAATATCAATATTGGCGTCGCTGATAGGTCCTAACAACTTATACGCTGCGCCTGGTACGTCAGGAATACCCAACACAGAAATTTTTGCTTCTTCACGTTGAAATGCGATACCGGAAATAATCGGCGCTTCCATAGAACCCTCGTTTTCTAATGTAATCAATGTACCTGGACCTTCTTTCATACTGGATAAAACTCTTAATGGAACGTGATATTTTCCTGCAAATTCAACTGAGCGAATTTGCAAAATCTTCGAACCAAGACTTGCCATTTCTAGCATTTCTTCAAACGTAATTTGATCTAAACGACGCGCCTTCTCGACTACACGCGGGTCGGTGGTATAAACCCCATCGACATCGGTATATATCTGGCATTCATCAGCTTTTAACGCGGCTGCCAAGGCAACGGCTGTCGTATCCGAGCCACCACGACCTAAGGTAGTGATATTACCGTCGGCATCTACGCCTTGGAAACCCGCTACAACGACTACAAAACCGTTATCTATATCGCGGCGAATATTCGAGTCATCAATATGCTGAATACGCGCTTTCATATAGGATTTATCAGTCAAGATTTTAACCTGACTACC
>CAZMQC010000024.1:0-2780 GCA_964568295.1 uncultured Spongiibacteraceae bacterium
ATTCGTAAAGCCGAAACAACGGTTGCCATGGATTACGGCATCTTGAATTTGGAAAATGGCGATGTTTTGCATCTTTACGGCACGCCTGGCCAGCAGCGCTTTGATTTCATGTGGGAAATTCTGTCGGAAGGCGCGTTAGGTTTAGTGCTGCTAGTCGATAATCGCCGTGAAAATCCGTTTGGCGATTTGGCGTTTTATTTAAAAGCCTTCCACAAGCTGATTAATGAAACCGGCGTGGTGATTGGCGTTACGGGCACGGATATTAAAGCAACACCAAGCTTGAAGCAGTACCACCAAGAGCTGGCAAAAATTGTGGCGAATCCTGAGACTAAATTAGCACAGTCCGATATTCCAGTTTTTGAAGTCGATGCAAGAAAGAAAAAAGATGTGTCCGTAATGCTAGAAGCATTGCTTTATTCCATGAGCACAGCACAGGATAAATAAGCATGAGTGAAATAGTCGCGGGTGATTTCAGTCTTTCGCAACCTTGTTACTTGGCAGCGACGCCAGCGGGCGCATTTTATGCCGTGCAAGGGGCAACGAAAGATAATATTTGTCGCTATTTATTATTTTTGCTGTCGCAAGAAAAAACACCGCTGTTTGCTGAGCAGCATTTGAACTATTTGCATGATGACAAAGAAACCGCGATGCAAATGCTGTTTCGTATGCAGCAACTGGGTTATATACAAGCACTGAGCGAGCCAACTACAGCCATTCACGGCGCGTTAGAAGATGTGTTGCCAGAATTGTTAGAAAAATTATCCAGCAGCGGCAAAGTGATTTTATCCGATGAACAAGGTTTTTATTTGGCGCTTAGCGGCTTTGTGCATGAGAACGCTGAAGAATTGTCGGCGTTAAGCGCGGGCTTACATGAGATTTACCAACGCCATAAAGCGTTATTGCAAAATAACTTGGGGGTTAAAACTTCTGCTTTAGGCTTGGTTGATGTTGCGGGTACGAACGACATTGGCTTTTGGCCATTATTTTTTGCCAGAACTCGCTTTTCCTTAGTGATTGCGGACGTACCGCGATTTAACAGTAAAGAATTTGCCCAAATAATTAATTATTTGGCAATACGTTACAGTGATTGATAACCATCAAAGATTTTTATTTTTTAACCTTTATATTTTCCCCTGTAAGGAGATAAACCATGCGTTCTGAAATGTTCACATCAATTTTACGCGATTTAAACGGCACATCGGCTGATATTGAAGCCTCAGCGGTAATTTCTACCGATGGCTTGATGATTGCTTCGATGTTACCTGCCGACATGGACGAGGACCGTGTTGGTGCAATGAGTGCGGCAATTTTGTCATTGGGTGACAGAAGTGCGCAGGAATTGTCACGCGGCGAATTGGAACAAGTATTAATCAAAGGTGATCACGGCTATATTTTGATGACTCACGCATCGGAAGAAGCAGTTTTGACGATTATTGCTAAGCCTAAGGCGCGTTTAGGTTTGATTTTCTTGGATGTTAAGCGTGCAGCGGAAGAAATCGCTAAATTGCTGTAATCCATTGTGCCTAATCATTTTAATAAGAGAGGTTAGCTATGAATGATATGAATGTAGCTGATGTTGTGGGCGAATACACTGAGCAAGTGATTAATATTTACCCAACGGGACAAAGAAAAATTTATATAACGGATATTGAAACACCATTTCCTGAAGGGAAGTTGATTGTTTCAACATCGGATCTTGAAGGCAATATTGTTGAGTGTAACAAGGCCTTTGTCTTTATGTCAGCCTATGAAAAAGAAGAATTAGTGGGGCAACCGCATACCATTATTCGCCATCCTGATATGCCGAAAGCGGCTTATAAGGATTTATGGGATACGGTGAAAGCGGGTAATAAATGGCATGGCTACGTGAAAAACTTGCGTAAAGATGGCGGTTACTATTGGGTTTATGCCACGATTGTGCCGAATATTCGTAAAGGTGAGTTAGTCGGCTACACCTCGGTTCGTCGCAAACCATCGCGCGATAAAGTGGAAGAGCATATCCGCCTATATGAGGAGATGAGAAATGCAGAAGTATAATATTACGGTAAGTCCTGATTTCAAACCCGATAAAATTGCTGGTTGGTATGTGTTTAATACCTGTTTTCAGAAAAAATCAGATTTAAGTTTGCACATGATGATGTTCAACGATTTTGCTGAATTGCACGAAGCGATTAAAGCTGAAAAAGTTGATTTGATTTATGCTAATCCGTTTGATGCGGCGATGTTGGTGAATGAATACGGCTTTGCGCCTTTAGTTCGCCCTATGGGTAAAAATGACGAGTGTGTGATTGTTACCTCAGCAGATAGCACAATTTCTTGCGTTGACGATTTAAAAGGCAGAGACGGTTTGACCATTGCGGCGACCGACGATCCTGCTACCAATATGATTGGTATGCGTATGTTAGAGCCAGCTAATCTTAATGATGGCAATACCGTGATGGCCAAAGCGTCGAGCTTTGTGGCGGTGGCGAAACAGGTGATGAACGGCGATGCGCAAATCGGCTTCTTCTTGAAAGATGCTTACGATGAGATGTCGAACTTGATCAAAAGCCGTTTAAAAGTATTGGTTGAGAGCGAAATCAGCGTGATTTACCATAGCTTGATGGTTGGGCCGCGTTTGGTTGAACAACGCGAACGTTTGCTGGAACTATTGTTGTCGATGAATACGGAAGAACGTGGACAAGCTATTCTGAAAGATCTTGAATTTGAAGGCTTTGAAGAAATGAGCGAGGAAGATGCGGCGTTTATGATCGACTTGATGGAAACTTTACGCAGCTAAT
>CAZMQC010000024.1:2880-10171 GCA_964568295.1 uncultured Spongiibacteraceae bacterium
GTGCAGAACATCGCTACTTTTTTATGCTTTTTCGGGTCGAGGTTATCTTTCACGTATTGTGGAAATTGACGGAAAGTGTCGGTTTTTGGGTCGATAGCCCCTTTGAAGGTGCCGATGTCGTATTCGTAGCTGTTGCGCGTATCGACCAGAATAACATCGGGGTCGCTGATTAAGGCGTTCCAATCTTTTGGTTCAACATAACGTCCCACCACCGAATTAGGGTCGATGCCTTCAACGCCTAGCGTGACGATTTCTTTTTTCAATTTCACCTTAGTGCGGTGAAATGGATGTTTTTCCAAGTATGACTCTTTATGGTCAATATCTTGTAAACGGGGGTCTTGTTTCAGGTAAGCAAGGATTGCGTCAATGCTTTCGCGTGTTCCGGAAATGGTGCCGTTGATGCCTTCGTTTGCTAATAATAATGTGCCTTTAACATCGAGTTCGAACATCTTATTGAATAACGGCTCGCGGATTTCGCGAAAGTTATCTAAGTGCACGAACTTGTAAAGTGCCGCGACTACGATTGGGTTCATTGAAATATACCTTTTTACTTATGAAAACCACCTAAACAATTAGGTGAGTTGGGGCTTTGCTGCGATAGTGCTTGCCATTCTGCGTTGGTATAAAGGTGCAACGCCAACGCATGAATAGGGTTCTGCATATCATCAGCAAGAACGGTGTAAACCTGTTGGTGGCGTTTGACTTTGCTTATTGCGTCAAAGTTATCGCTGACCAAGGTTAGTTTAAAATGCGTTTCCGAACCTTTGGGTACATTGTGCATATAACTTTCGTTGAGTAGCTCAATGTGGCTCGGTTTAAAAGCAATAATGAGTTTGTCATGAATACGTTGTTGAACTTGCATGATGGCTCAGCTCGATAATCAAAATGCTATGACAGCTTTGAAACTGCCATAGCAAATGGTGTTACTGCGCGAGTGGACGCATGTGTGGGAATAGCAAAACATCACGAATGGATGGTGAATCGGTTAATAGCATCACCAAGCGGTCGATACCAATGCCTTCGCCTGCGGTTGGCGGTAAACCGTATTCCAACGCGGTAATATAGTCCGCGTCGTAGTGCATGGCTTCTAAATCGCCCGCATCTTTTTCTGCCACTTGTTGTTTGAAACGGTCGGCTTGGTCTTCGGCATCGTTTAATTCCGAGAAGCCGTTAGCGATTTCGCGTCCACCCACAAAAAACTCAAAACGGTCGGTTACAAACGGATTGTCATCGTTACGACGAGCAAGTGGCGACACTTCGGTTGGGTATTGCGTAATAAAGGTCGGTTGGTCTAAACGATGCTCAACCGTTGCTTCAAAGATTTCAATTTGCAGCTTGCCTAAGCCCCAAATATCTTTCACTTTAATACCGAGTTTTTCACAGAGCGCTTTAGCGCCCGCCATATTGTCGATGTCAGACGCTTTAATCTCTGGGTTGAATTGTAAAATCGAGTCGAACACGCTGATGCGACGGAACGGTTTAGCAAAATCATAAACCTTGGTTTCAACCACTTCGCCGTCTTTATTGCGCACGGTATTGATAATATCGGTTGTGCCTAATGCTTTTTCGGCAACGGTACGCAGCATATCTTCGGTTAAATCAATCAAATCCTCGTAATCCGCGTAGGCTTGGTAAAACTCCAACATGGTGAATTCGGGATTGTGGCGAGTTGATAAACCTTCGTTACGGAAGTTACGGTTAATTTCAAATACGCGTTCAAAACCGCCGACTACTAGGCGTTTTAAATACAACTCAGGCGCAATACGCAGGTACATATCTAAGTCTAGTGCATTGTGGTGCGTAACAAACGGACGTGCAGTTGCGCCGCCAGGAATCACCTGCATCATCGGCGTTTCAACTTCTAAAAACTGTTTGCTGGTTAAATAATCGCGGATAGCACTAATCACTTTGGTGCGAATTTGGAAAACACGACGCGCATCTTCGTTGATGATTAAATCCACATAGCGTTGACGGTAGCGCATTTCGGTATCGCTTAAGCCGTGGTATTTATCAGGCAGCGGGCGTAATGATTTGGTCAGTAGTTCGCAGCTTTCAATGTTAACGTATAAATCGCCTTTACCTGATTTATGCACAGGGCCTGATACGCCAATAATATCGCCAATATCCCAGGTTTTAATGCCTGCGCTAACCGATTCTGCTAGTTCTTTGCCGGCATACGCTTGAATACGACCAGAGACATCTTGAATCACAAAAAACGGCCCGCGCTTTGCCATAATACGCCCAGCAACCGAGGCTTTGCGATTTAGGCTTTCTAGTTCAGGCTTGTCTTTGTCGCTTAGCTCGGTTTGCAAATCCGCAGCATAGTCGCTGCGGCGAAAGGAGTTTGGGAAAGCGACTTTTTGTTGCTCGCGAATGCTATTTAATTTGCTACGACGTTCGGCGATTAGTTTGTTTTCATCAAGTTGTTCGGTCATTGTTCTATCTTTTTTACGGTAAGGTGAATGGCTGTGCGCGTGCTACAGGCCTGATTTTAATGAGGCAATGATAAACGGATCTAAATCGCCGTCTAATACTTTGCCACAGTTACTGGTTTGTACGTTGGTGCGTAAGTCTTTAATGCGCGCATCATCGAGTACATAAGAGCGAATTTGATGCCCCCAACTCACATCGGATTTGCTATCTTCTAAGGCTTGTGATGATTCAGTGCGCTTTTGCATTTCTAGCTCGTACAATTTTGCTTTGAGCTGTTTCCAAGCAAAATCACGGTTCGCGTGTTGCGAACGTTGGCTTTGACACTGTACCACAATCCCCGTGGGTAAGTGGGTTAAACGAATAGCCGAGTCGGTTTTGTTAACGTGCTGACCACCTGCGCCCGATGCGCGATAGGTATCTGTGCGTACATCCGACGGATTAATATCCACTTCAATATCATCATCAATTTCGGGTGAAACAAACGCGGATGAGAAGGAAGTGTGGCGACCGTTGTTTGAGTCGAAAGGAGATTTACGCACTAAGCGATGCACGCCAGTTTCGGTGCGCAACCAACCATAGGCGTATTCGCCTTCAAAATGCACGGTGGCGCTTTTAATACCAGCAACCTCGCCCGCCGATACTTCCATAAGTTCGGCTTTAAAGCCTTTTTTCTCGCCCCAGCGTAGATACATGCGCAATAGCATTTCTGCCCAATCTTGCGCTTCGGTACCGCCTGAGCCAGCTTGAATATCTAAATAGGCGTTATTGGCATCCATTTCGCCAGAGAACATACGGCGAAACTCTAATTCTTCTAGGCGTTCTTCTAGTTTGTCTAAGTCTTTTTCGACTTCGTTAACCGTAGCCTCGTCTTGTTCTTCAACCGCCATGTCTAACAAATCTTTAGCGTCGTTTAAACCAATGGTTAATTCGTCAATGGATAATACAACGTTCTCTAAACTGGCACGTTCTTTGCCCAACGATTGAGCGCGTTCAGGATTATTCCAAACGGTTGGTTCACCTAATTCGAGTTCAACTTCTTGTAGGCGTTCTTTTTTGTTAGCGTAGTCAAAGATACCCCCTAAGGTCTTCGGTACGCTTACGCAAATCTTTAATGGTGTTGTAAAAAGCGTTAGTTTCTAACATAAATAATGGCGTGGTTAAGTAAAGGCGGTATTTTATCTGATTTCTTGCCCAAGCGCATTAATGGGCTTGGTAAACCTTGGTTAAGGTGAATCTATTGGTTAAAAAATACCAGTTGTGGCCAGTTGCCTTCGTTGTCGTGGTAAATTTTGATGCGACTTAGCGAGGCGTAGGGTACATCGTAGCGAAAAAATGACAGTTGCTCGGCCTGTAAAATATGGCTGAGAATAATACGAATAACGCCGCCATGCGTTACCAATAGACAATGCTGACCTTGGAATTGGCTAATGGTTTTTTCAAACCCAAGTACCACGCGCTGATAAAAGTCTTGCATCGGTTCGGCATTGGGTGGGGTAAAATCAAACGGATTGCGCCAGTAGTTTTTTAGTAAATCTGCTTGCGTTTGTTGGATGGCGCTAATGGCTTGCCCGTCCCAATCACCAAAAGAGATTTCTTGAAAGGCGTTATCACTAGCAACCTTTAGTTGTCGCTGTTTGGCAGTTTGCTCAGCAAATGCCATGCAGCGTTGCATGGGCGAGCTGATAATCTGCTGCCATGCTTGTGGGGAGGCAATGGCAGCTTGCATTTGCTGCCAGCCTTCATCACTTAATGCTACATCGGTTTTGCCACGAAAAATCTCACCGCCCACGGGCTTGCCGTGGCGCAGTAAGTCAATCGTGGTAACAGTGTGCTCCAACATTAATTGTAGCTATCCACTGATGGGCAGGCGCAGAATAAGTTTCTATCGCCATACACGCCATCAATACGGCGCACGGGCGGCCAGTATTTATTGTCGCGTAAAAACGCCAACGGGTAAGCGGCCTGTTCACGTGTATATGGGTGCGCCCAATCGGCGTTTAATAGCATTTGGTGCGTATGTGGCGCATTTACCAAGGGGTTATCATCCAACGGCCAAATGCCATTTTGCACCTGCTGAACTTCGTGGTGAATTTGAATTAAGCTATCGCAGAAACGATCAATCTCCTCTAAAGATTCGCTTTCGGTTGGCTCAATCATCAAGGTTCCTGCAACTGGGAAGCTCATAGTAGGCGCATGGAAACCAAAATCCATGAGGCGTTTGGCAATATCTTCTTCGCTAATGCCGCTGGCTTCTTTTAACGGACGAATATCAATAATACATTCATGCGCAACACGACCATTTTTGCCAGTATATAGCACGGGAAAATAGTCGCCTAAACGCTTAGCCACATAGTTGGCGTTTAAAATAGCTATTTCAGTGGCACGGCGCATACCCGTTTTGCCCATCATGTGAATATAAGCCCATGAGATCGGCAAAATGCCTGCGCTACCAAAAGGCGCAGCAGAAACTACATCTTCATTGCCACGCTCTAATGGGTGTTTAGGTAGGTAAGCAGCAAGATGCGCTTTAACGCCAATGGGCCCCATGCCTGGGCCGCCGCCGCCATGCGGAATAGCAAAGGTTTTGTGCAAATTAAGATGCGACACATCAGCGCCGAATTCACCCGGTGCGGCAACGCCAACCAAGGCATTTAGGTTTGCACCATCGACATAAACTTGCGCGCCGACACTGTGAATAAGCTGGCAAATTTCAGTGATGCTTTCTTCAAAGACACCGTGCGTTGAAGGGTAGGTCACCATAATCGCAGCAATTTCTTCGCCATATTGCGCCACTTTGGCTTTTAAATCGTCCATATCGACGTTGCCGATGTTGTCGCATTTCACGATCACTACATCTAAATTAGCCATCGCGGCGCTAGCGGGGTTAGTGCCGTGCGCAGAGCTTGGAATTAAGCATATACGACGAGCGCTATCGCCCTTAGCTTCGTAGTAGGCTTTGATAACTAACAAGCCCGCGTATTCGCCTTGCGAACCCGCATTCGGTTGGAAAGAAATCGCATCGTAACCCGTACACGCTTTTAGCATGGCTTCTAATTCTTGCAACATTTCTTGATAGCCTAAACTTTGCTCTTTAGGCGCAAATGGATGCAAGTTAGCAAATTCAGGCCAAGAAATCGGCATCATTTCTGAACTGGCGTTCAGCTTCATGGTGCAAGAGCCTAACGCAATCATCGAATGGTTGAGCGCCACATCTTTGTTTTCTAAGCGTTTTAAATAACGCAGCATTTCGGTTTCGCTGTGATAACGATTAAATACAGCGTGGGTTAAATAGTTCGATTGGCGTTGCAATGTGCTAGGAATACGATTGCTGCCATTATCCAGTGCGGCAATATCAACGATTTTATCGCTAAACAATGCTAATAATTCAACAACATCGGCAATTTGCGTGGTTTCATCTAAGCTAATGGCGAGTTGGTTATTATCAACGTAGCGTAAATTAATGCCTTGCTGTAAGGCTTTTTGATAAATGCTTTCGGTTTTTTCCGCTGTTGTAATGAGCACGGTATCGAATACGCTGTTATTCGTCAAAACAAAACCTGCTTGCTCTAAGCCGTTGGCAAGTATTGCAGTTAGGCGTGCAACGCGCTGAGCGATGCGTTTAATGCCTTTAGGACCATGATAAATAGCAAAAGCAGTCGCCATAATGGCTAGCAGCGCTTGTGAGGTACAAATATTACTGGTGGCTTTTTCACGGCGAATATGTTGTTCGCGCGTTTGTAGCGCCATGCG
This sequence comes from uncultured Spongiibacteraceae bacterium, assembly GCA_964568295.1. Taxonomy (GTDB): domain Bacteria; phylum Pseudomonadota; class Gammaproteobacteria; order Pseudomonadales; family DT-91; genus DATCSZ01. Next base: position 9,064 of record CAZMQC010000024.1, read on the forward strand.
ATAAGCAAGATTGCCGTCGGCATCTTTTGAAACGCCAATAATACGACCGGGCAATGAGCGTTTGTATTCTTCTTTGCAAGCAAAAAATGCGGCGTGTGGACCGCCAAAACCCATCGGTACACCAAAGCGTTGACTATTACCGACTACAATGTCTGCGCCTATTTCGCCAGGAGGCGTTAATAAACTCAACGCCAATAAATCGCTAGCAACGGTGACAATGGCATTTTTTTCATGGGCAAGCGCAATGATGCTGGTTAAGTCAGTGGTTTTGCCATAGGTGTTGGGGTATTGCAGCAATACGCCAAAAAATTCTTCATTTGCCAACTCGGTTTCAGCATCGCCAATAATCAACTCAAAGCCAAAATGCTTGGCGCGGGTACTCACCACGGCAAGCGTTTGTGGGTGTACATGCTTATCAACAAAGTAGCTCAGGCTTTTGTTCTTTTTAACAATGCGTTGGCTCATGGCCATTGCTTCAGCAGCAGCCGTTGCTTCATCTAATAAGGAGGCATTGGCCATTTCCATACCGGTTAAATCAATCACCATTTGCTGGAAAGCCAATAGCATTTCCAAGCGGCCTTGGGCAATTTCTGGTTGGTAGGGGGTGTAAGCGGTGTACCAGCCTGGGTTTTCTAAAATATTGCGCACAATAACGGTTGGCGTGTGGGTAGGATAATAGCCCATACCAATATAGTTTTTATGCAGTTTGTTTTTGCTGGCAATTGCTTTTAAACGCGCAAGCGTATTGGCTTCGGATACCGCTTCATTTAAAGCAAAGTCGGTTTTCTTTAAAATTGTGCTTGGCACGGTTTGCTGGATTAAATCATCAAGTGATTTTGCGCCGATGGCTTGTAACATCGTGTCAACTTGCGCGTTATCTGCACCAATATGACGACCAATAAATTCATCTGAATTTAACAACGCATTGAGTGTTGTCATAAAAAACTCCAGCAAGTGAGATAGAGAAAATAAAGCCGCGTATTAAAGCATAAATTGGATTTTTTAGGTAATAAATAGCGTTAAGGATGAGGGGGAAAGCTGCTTATACGCTATGATTATTACCAAGACGTTAATAAGACTGTGGTATAGCACGGATAATTGCGATGTG